>JAECRX010000103.1 GCA_016292335.1 Candidatus Sifarchaeum subterraneum
ACTTGCTTAACTCGTCCAATAGCCTTTCTTTGATTATCATAAACCCATTTGTTAATGTATGAATTATATTGTGGAAGTGTAGTAACGGCTCCAGGATGAAGTTTAATTGTCCATCTTTCTTTTATATCCTGATATGTTTCAGCATCTAGTTGATTAGCTTTATATTTTCTTTCCAACCTTTCTAGAAGCTTCCTTGTGTCTTCTGCGCTGGCATCCATTTTTTATTCTCCAAACAATTTATGAGAAACTTGGCCTTTTCACTATCCTTCTGTCGATTAAAGTTTAAATATGATATTCATAGTGAAGTTCAAAAATAGAGAAAACTAGTGATTTTCTTCTGTCCCAATTGAACCTTTATATCTATTTTAACAAACTCAAAGTCATTTATCGCTTTGTGTAAAATAATTTTTCAAAATCTACATGTCTTTTTTAAAAATACACCACAAGAGGACACACCTACTTGCCGGTATATTTAATCGCGATCTTTCAGCCATGTTTCAATAACTTCTTGAAGGAATGTAACTTGTAAACCTAGGAGATGGATGATTTGGCGTGAAGGTCGTAAACGAAACACAGTATATGCGATTGTTTTTACATCCACTCAAGTTGCCCTTCAGGAACCAGGGCTACTTTGTCATGTCATTCTTTCCGTATATTGACGTAGATACATGTAACCCATTTTTCGCACATCTTCATGTTTGTATAGTATTTTTTGCTAGCAATCTTGCAATATGGAAACAATTTATTAGATATTTACAAAGAAATCAATCACAATATTATTTACAATATTAAAAATCTGCGGAAAATAGATTTAAAAAAATCATATTCAGGGCAGGGACTGCCCGTAGAGCCTGTTGGACATACTCCATTGGGAGGTGGATGAATCAGGAAGCCACTCAACTAGTTGGGTGGTAGTTCACACAAAAAGTAGACACTGGAATAAAAATTCGATAATGTATTTATATTGGGAGAACGAATAAATCTTTAGATATTCGTTTTTCAAGGAGGTTTTTATTCTTGTCAGAGGAGGCAGAGAATCAACTGGTTGATGACCTTTTAACCAGCTTACTGAGCGATGAAGAATGTCCAGAAGAATTCAAAAATAAAGTTGAAGAAGAAAAAAAGATTGTAGAAGAACAGATTGACGTTACTGGACAAACTAGGTTCTTACCTG
The DNA here is from genome assembly GCA_016292335.1 of Candidatus Sifarchaeum subterraneum. GTDB lineage: Archaea > Asgardarchaeota > Sifarchaeia > Sifarchaeales > Sifarchaeaceae > Sifarchaeum > Sifarchaeum subterraneum. The sequence goes on from JAECRX010000103.1 coordinate 1,175, forward strand.
TAGCACTACTTGCGGGTGCTCAGATCATCCCCTGGCTTGTCGGTATTGCAAAAGGAATTGCAGCAACAGTGGGCACAACTGTTGCAGCAGCCTCTGCTGAAACCGTTGCAACGACAACAGCCACAGCAACAGCAACAAAGGGAAAAGGGATACTTGGGTGGGCAAAATCAAAATTTTCAAAATGGTTCAAAAGAAAAGCTTTTGACCTAGAAGTAAAATTAGATAAACCCTTAGGCCTTTCAGAAGATCAACTAACCAAACTTGGAGATTCATTGAGAAATAATCTGGAAGAAAAAACAGAATTAATAGAAAGATTGCAAGAATCAGAAATTGCAGAAAAGATAGAAGATCAACTCGGATATGTAGCTACAGATAAAGGTGTTACCCTGACAAAAGATTTAGTAACAAAAGGAAAAGAAGTGGAAGAAAAAGTTGAAGAAGAAATAGCTGAATTGATTGAAAGTGGAAGGGTTCCTGGTATTGGCGGAGATTCACAAGGAGGAGGAACACCTAGTTTAGGAACCGCCGTTAAAGTTGCTAAAACAATTAAAACAAAAATTGATGAAAGGAAAATAGAGGATGGGGTAAAGGCAGTAGGAGTTACCGCCACTGCTATGATTAAGAAAATCATGGACATTGTCAAGTCCCGAAAAAACCCAACGAATAAAAGAGCATTTTACGTTGGCCAATTAACTGAAGTGAGGAAAAAATACAGAGAAGGAGAAATCGCAAAACATGAATTTTTAAAGATAAAGGCCACCTTACACCGTGAGATGAAGAATGCAGAAACCGAAATAATAGGTAGCTAATTCGAAAGATTATGTTTACATAAGAGTTGACTCACTTAATTCCTTTGGCTTTTTCAATCTGGAGGTCATGAAATGGAAACAAAACGCCCCCAAAACCAAAAACTCATCGGACTACTAGATTGGAAACTAGTTTTTGACGAAATTGACCTGAAAACTTACAAAGACATCAAAAGAAGAATAGAACAAGGTTATGGTCTTGAGGCCTTTAATATAGATTGCAAAGTTGTGGACGAAACAGAAATAGGTAAATCATCTTCAATTCGAATTGATATCGAGAATAGTGGCCTTGTTGACATTTATGATCTTGAATGCACTTTAGATGTCGACCCATATGCTGAAATCACTCCTCGTGATCCAGTAAAAATCATCAATCTTAAGAGAGACAAGAAAAAAAGAATCAACTGGAGATTCCAGCCATTTATCTTGGGTAGTCATAATGTATCAATAAATATGACCTATAAAGCTGTTTCAAAAGAATTAGGCGAATATGATAGTGAATATGAATATACTCTTGCTGAACCAATTGCTGTAAAAGCAAATATTGTCCCTCAATTAAGACTACTTACCGTTGATGATAGACCAATTACGGAAGTATATTCTGGGAACTCATTCATATTAGAAGCCCAAGTAGAAAATAAAGAAAAAAAAGTGGTAGAGGGCGTTACTATCGTCCCAATACTAGACTCCGGTTTAGATTGTGAAGAAACTGAACCTCACATTTTAAACTTGGAGCCTAGAGAAAAAATATCTACAACTTGCCGTATTATGGCTTCTGAAAGCGGTGAGAAAACAATAGGTTTTGAAATAGCAGGAACGGGAATACAAATAACAACCAAACTAAATGTTCTGAGCTCTCCGCTTGACTTTCAAAAATCCACAACAGAACGCCTTGAACAAAGAATTGCTGAAACTGCCCAAAATCAATTTGGTGTGGCTGTACCAACTTTCCCAATTCGAGTATTCTTCCCAGAACACTACCTGTCAAAACTTCGAGAATTGCAAATCTTAACTGCTGAAGAATTAAACATAGGACTTGAGCTTTTAAAGAATGCACGGGAAGGAACTATCAAAGAAGCAGATGTAGACCAACTTCTATTTATTTTGGCTCCCCTCGCAGACCCTGCTGAAGGAGTACTTTTAGCTTACGATCCACTTCTTTCTAAAAAAATAATCTCAAAGGGCTTTTTCAAAGGAAGAGAATACAGACTCTCTGAAATATTAAATCCATCGGAAGCACAAATTGCGGCTGTATTATCACATGAGAAATATGGACACGGATTTTTTTACACCTCAAGACTTGGTCAAGACTTATCTGAATTGGCAAGAGAACGCTTGCTAAACTTTAAGAAAGGTGAAGTTCCCCGTCCTTCAATTTCAAAAGTTTGGTTAAGACCCTTTTATGACAAATACAAAAGAATTCTTAAATCACTATTTGACAGCTGCTTAATTCCAAACGAAGGTTTCTCGCTTTTTATGGAAATGGAGATAATGAAAGAACTTGGTGGAGAATTTCTAAAATATGCGGATAGGAAAAAAGATTGGATACTAAATGTGAATGAAGATCCCGATGGAAGAACAAAAGATTCCGAATATTTCGATGTAACGGGTTACGACCCTGGATTTAACCCTTACAAAGAAGGTTATGATTTGTTTTCAATCATCTATAAACGCCTGAACCAGCGATTATGCGTAGTTTACTCATTGATGCTTGCGGCGAATATCGATATTGGCCTTAGCAGAACAGGAGAGGTATTAAATATTGCTATGAGCCCAGAAGACTTAGAAATTTATCTCTTAGAGGCTGATGAAGAAATATTGAGATGCGACTGGCGATTATTTGATATAAAAACCCTTGTCTGGGATAATGTAGAAACGATCCTCGATTCATTAAAAAACGGATGCTACAAACAGTGCCCAATAATTGGTGGAAATGCCAATTGCCCAATTGAACGCTTATTTCTAGAAAGAGAGTGAGTTAAAAAACAGAGAAACTTGCATCCTCTTATTTTTTTATTTTAAAGATTCAGATATTTTTTTACTTGCCCTACCTAATTCCATCAAGACTATACCCAATTTGGTTTTTTCTGGAGTGAGGGTAACCATTAATGCGTCCTCGCCACATCCGGTCAGAATTGTTCTGCCGTTATCACCCTCAATTATAATTCTTTGCAGTTCTCCTCTACCTAATTCACGATTAGCTCTTTCAGCAACCCCTAAAATAGCAGCAGCCATTGCTGCGATGACGACTTCATCGGCTGCCTTTGGAAGATTTGAAAATAATGCCAATCCATCCATATCAACTACTGCTGTACCTTCAGTTCCGGCATCTACTTCAAATTTCTTTATTGTTTCCATAATTTCCTCTCGTCGCACGCATATCACCAACTACTTTGCTTGGATATTGTGAGGAGTATTTTGTATAGCTGTTATCTTTCATTCTTTTATAATAAAAAAATTTTTCAAAAAATTCTGAAGATGGATAAAAGAATCACCCGACAACGTTTAATAAATAGAATAAAAGTTTTTCAAAAATATTCTCAATTTCTCTAAGTTTTGGAAACTTAAGGGGTATATATAACTTCTTGTAAATTTTTAAATTACAGGATTCGAGCGAGAATGCTCCCTCCCTTTAGGGGGTAGATGAATCGCGACATTTACCA
>JAECRX010000104.1 GCA_016292335.1 Candidatus Sifarchaeum subterraneum
GCTGGTTATCCGTACCAACTAATCAACTACCTGGCAATCCACCCTGCCCAGACCCTCACCGGAGTAAGGGCGCCTCGCTACCTGGGTTATCCCCAGGCTTGGCCCTCTCCATCTTCGAGAAGCCGGACGATGCCGTCTGAAAATTCAAACAGCATAGGTCCGAGAAGCCGAATGATGGTTTGGGCGGAAGCAAGGGGAGAGTGAACCGAACAGATAGTCTTTCATTAGCCGGCTGTAACCAGTTGTGGGCTGTTGGTTTCCCTTCGCTTTCGGAGGTTATCTCCTTAGGCTTGCCACTGTCGGAAACTCCCCGGCCCGTGTTTCGAGACGGATGACGCAACCCTAGTCCTCTTCCTTCGTAATTGCGAGTCACCTCGCTTTCCTTCAAGAAGATTCTACCCTTTCAGGCTGCGTCCGTCAATCATCGGCTGGTTTCAGGCTCTTTTCACCCCTCGCTAAAGGTACTTTTCACTTTTCCCTCACGGTACTAGTGCGCTATCGGTCTTGGGACATACTTAGGGTTGGGAGACAGTGCCTTCCAACTTCCCACGGGATATCCAACCCATGGTACTCTGGGATCCCAGTCCAGTTCCTTTTGGCTTACACCTACGGGGCTATCACCCTCTTCGGCGGGAAGTTCCAAACCATCTTCGGTTTCACCAATGAGGAAGCGACTGGGCCCTTAACACCACATCCCCCTTGACTCTTCGTCAAGCGGTTCGGTTTGCCCATTTCCCCTTTCGGTCGCCCCTACTCAGGGAGTCCTATTCAGTTTCTTTTCCTCCCCCTACTATGATGTTTCAGTTCAGGGGGTACCCTTTCCCATTTGGGAATGACATGGCTTATTGGTCCATGCCAGGAAGTCCTATTCGGTGATCCCCGGTTCTAGAGCTGCATGCGCTTACCCGGGGCTTACAGTAGCTTGCCACTACCTTCTTCGGTGCCCAAGCCAAGCCATTCACCAGACGACGTGTGCGTGTCGTAACCTACTTTGGAACCCAATTCGGATTACACTCACTTGGGGTTATTCAATTGCATAGCTGTCATCGAAAACTAGTTAGTTTTCGTAAGCTCTTCGCCCATGAATTTTCAACTTCATGAGCTGCATATAACTTCATGAACTACATATAAATATAAGAAAAAGTTGAGTAGTATGAAGCAGTGTAATGTACCTATATCTGCATATAAACTTTATGGCACACGCCTATTAGAATTTATGGCACACGCCTATTAGAATTTATGGCACACGCTTATTAGAAAATATTAGAATATTACATATAAACCTTGTGGAATAGTTTATCTGCTCAAATTTTTGTAGGTATTTCCAAAAAAAGGTATAGAACCCTACAACTTCCTTTGAAATACCTCCCACTCATTTTGACATGCACAGAGGGTGCAGATACCACAATTTCCGCCTGTACTATAATTTATAACATTATCGCAGAACGTTATACGAGCTTAATTCCCTATAAGGGGGGTTCGGTCTTTCTACTCAAGGAAAGTTTGATGGATGCTATCTATATAATGCCTCAAAAAATTTTCGACACATAATCAGAGAATATCACTTTATCAAGCCAAGGATCTGCTTACCGTCAAATTATGGTATTCTTCGTTGCTACTGGAGATCCTCCCTTCACAGTCACGAAGCCAACAATCGCCTTTGAAGACGGTCACGTGATACTTTCTGTTATCATCTACAACTTCAGCGAGTGTTTAATCGTTAAAAGAGGCTAAAAATTCAATCTTATTTTTTAACAAAAGTCAAACTGTTCTTCCATTTGATCTTGCATACCCACAATATTCTTTAAAAAGAGTTAAATTAAATAGAGAAGTCGACATAGATAACTCTTGAACAGATCAATAAATACCATTCACCCATTTGAATAGGGCAATTACCGAGTATAAAGGAAGAGCATTTAATGACCAGAATCATTCTTATTACAGGAAAAGGCGGAACCGGAAAGACAACTTGTGCAGCAGCAACCGCGCTTAAATGTGCGGAGTTGGGATATAAAACCCTGGCGATCAGTAGTGACCCCGCACATTCTCTTGCTGATTCTTTGGATGTTAGTAAACGCGAAGAAATAATCGAAATAACCCCTTATTTTTCTATTCTTGAAATTAATGCTCAAAAGGAAATGGATAAAGAATGGAAAGATATCCAAGAATATTTAACCAATTTCTTCGCATTGAGAGGAATTGATGAAATATTAGCAGGTGAAATGGTTACATTTCCGGGCGCTGATGAACTCTTTTGTATCTTGAAAATCGAAGATTATAAAGATGAATTTGATGTCATTGTCTTAGATACAGCCCCAACAGGGCACACAATTAGAATGATCGCATTTCCTGAAGCAATTGGCACTATGGGACGTCGGTTGATGAAAGTTGATAAATTCATTTTAAAAATTCTTAGGCCTTTTCAAAGGCTATTATCATCCCCATTACCAGAATCTGAATTATATAATCAAACTGAATCTCTTCTTGACAAGGTTCTTGACGTAAAAGCAATATTACAGGATTCAGAGTCATGTACTTGTAGATTTGTTACAAATCTTGAAAAATTACCGATGATTGAAACAATACGTTCTCTTACCTTCATGAACCTCTTTGGGATACTGGTTGATGCTGTTATTGTAAATAAAATTATACCAGACACGGTTTCCGATCCATATTTTCAACATTGGAAGGAAATTCAATCACAACATATGCAAAAAATCAACAATGCTTTTGATCCTATTCCAATTTTTAAAATTCCCCTTTATCCCAACGAAATCATTGGTATTGATTCTTTGAAAATTATGGGAAATCAAATTTATGGGAATAAGGATCCCACTGAGAAATTTTTTGACGAAAAACCATTCTTGATTTGGGGCGAAAATGACAATTTAATAATTTCCATAAAGTTTCCCTTCAGCCAGAAAGGGGATTTTGACATGACTCAAGATAATGATGAATTGATTATCCGAGTAGGAGACTACAAGAGAATTATTTATTTGCCTAGCATTGCTTTAAATTATGAAATAACGCACGCAAAATTTACTCAAAAAAACGAATTGCAGATCATTTTTCAAAAGGTGAAAGAATAATGGAAAATGAAGAGGACAATAAGATCAATGAAAAAACGCCTCCCAGACAATTACTTTTCCCTTTTCTGGATTTGGTGACTTCAACTATTAAGACTTCAGAAGCATTCAAACACTTGCTGCTTGCTGGAAAAGAAGGTTTATTATTTTTAAGATCAATACTAGATCAATTCGTTGGTATAATTGAAAAGCAAGTGCCAAAAGAACAGACAAAAACGGAGAAGAAGAGAAAAAAGATAGAAATTGAATAATGAATGGCAGAATTTTCTTAAGCATTTCTGAAGAAAAGTGTAGAGCCCTACAGTTCGGAAAAGCTTTATAAAATGTTATAGCAACTATCCCGGCTTTAACCCACAATAAAGGTAGTTGGCGAACCTTAAACCCCGTCTAGCCTTTCCAACACATCGGAGTACTTACCTGGAAGTACTGATAATCCAAGTCAAGTGAATTATCTAATCAATTTTGAAAACTGAAGGAGTTTCAATGAATTTTACAGCGGCAATTCTTTCTGGCGGAAGATCCAAACGCCTTGATCAAATTACAAAAGACAAGGGATTATTAGAAATACTTGGTAAACCGATGATCCAATATATAATTGAAGAATGCAGAAAAATCGCATCTGAAATCATTATAGTGGTAAGCAACGAAAATTTTTCTGTATATAACGAAATTTTCAGCAATATAGTTGATAGAATAGTTATTGATAATTCTGAAAATATAAAGAGTCCCTTGATTGGTGCTAAAGCTGCTTTTGAGCATGCAAGTAATCAATATACCTTTCTACTTCCCTGTGACATTCCCTTGTTAAAAAAGGAAGTTCTTTCTTTTCTTTCAAAACAAGAAGGATATGATGCAATTATTCCAAGATGGCCCAGAAAAAAATACATAGAACCCCTTTTAGCGGTCTATAGAACCGAAATCGCTTTGAATAAAACGATTAAGGCTTTAAAAGAAAAAAAATTGGACATGAAATCAATGATATGTCAACTTCCCAAAGTTCTATATGTTTCGATAAATGATCTAAAAATAGTAGATCCGAATATGGATTTTCTTCAAAATGTTAATACGGAAAATGATCTTAAAAAAGTAACAAAAAGACTTTTACAACACCCTTTTTCAAAAAATGTTTTACCAAAAGAGATCTTTTTCAGCAGGGCGGATTAACTCCTTTGCTGAACCAAAACCCTTTTGATAGTTATATCCACGTATCAATATCACTGGGAGTGCTTCGTTCGATTGCCCCATGACAAGTTCAGCCGCAGAGGCAAGTTCATCAGCTACAGCGATTTTTGTAGTTTCAAGAACATAGCCGAAAAGATCCTCTTTTCCTTTATAATTCAAAATTGGAATTATTCCGGCTACACCTATAGCTACATTTATTGCGCCTTCACGTAATGGTCGACCATGAGTGTCTGAAATTATTATTGCGACATCCTCGCCTGTTATTTCTTTAATTTCTTTGTAAATCCTTCTGGCAGAAGTATCAGAATTGAGAGGTAATAAAGAAACAAAGTTTTCGCCAGGTACGTTAGATCGATCAACACCTGCATTTGCGCAAACCCCATTAACTTTCGTCTCAACAATCAAGTGTCCTCGTCCCATCCTAACAATTGATTTTGTTTCTCGTAGGATAACTTCTACCAATTGAGGGTCTTTATCAACTTCTTGGGAAATAGCCAAAGCAAAGGATGAAGGATTAATTGTTTTCAGATCAACAACTCTACCTTCTGCTCTAGATACTATTGATTGGGCAATTACTAAAATATCACCACTCAAAAATTTGATTCCTGCTTTTTTAGCAGTCTCACATATGATTTTTCCCAAGTTATCATTTTCCTTGATAATTGGTATTTCAGGGATAGCAATGATAGTAATCAATGAAATCCACTCAATAGAGAATTTTAAAGTATGTCAACTCTTTGGTAAGCAGTTCATGTTTTGCTTATAAAATTAAATTTTTATGTACATAAACTACAGATATCGTGGGATATAGTAAATCCCGTTTTACTTAGAGGTAGAACTAATTGCTGGTAGATAAATATAAAGATCGTGTTTTCGCTGAAAAAATCACAAAAAAGATAAAAGACGTTCAACCTGATTATCCTATAAAGTTTATGCATGTATGTGGAACTCATGAACAAATAATTTCTCGTTATGGTCTCAGGACGCTCTTACCAGATAATATTGAGATAATCGCTGGCCCAGGTTGTCCAGTATGTGTTGTTCCTTCGAAAGAAATAGATGAAGCAATATACTTAGCGAGAGATGGGGTAATTTTAGCAACATTTGGAGACATGATCCGGGTTCCATCATCAGAAAAATCATTATCGCAAGTTAAAGCTGAAGGTGCAGATGTAAGAATTGTTTATGGTCCTAATGATGCTGTCAATATAGCCAAAAGGAACCTTTCCAAGGATGTTGTTTTTTTTTCTGTAGGATTTGAGACTACTGCACCGACTATAGCTGCAGAAATTCTTAAAGAGCCTCCTGAAAATTTCTCGATCTTAACAGCACATAGATTGATCCCGCCGTCAATGGAGCTTTTAATGGGAATTGGAGACCTAAATATCGATGGTTTTATCTGTCCAGGGCATGTGGCCACAATCATTGGTATCAAACCTTTTCGTTTGTTCCCTGAAACATATGGCATGCCAACTGTCATTGCTGGATTCGAACCAATAGATGTTTTGTTGTCCCTTTATTTACTATTAAGCCAATTAAAAGAAGGAAAAATTAAAGTCGAAAATGAATACTCTAGATCTGTTAAAGAAGAAGGAAATTTGAAAGCGTTGGAAATCATGAATGAAGTGTTCGAAATATATTCAACTTCTTGGAGAGGAATGGGAAGAATACCAAATTCGGGGTTAAAGGTTAGAGATGATTTTTCTAGATTTGATGCCCGAAGAAAATATGATATCCGAGTTACAGAGTCAATAGACATCCATCCAGGATGCAATTGCCACTTAGTAATGGTTGGAAAATTATATCCACATGAATGTCGCCTATTTGCAAAAGCTTGTACTCCACAGACCCCTAAAGGTCCATGCATGGTTTCTATAGAAGGATCATGTCGTATTTCATATAAATATGGACGTTTATAAACTCTGTAAACCGGAATTTCCCTGAAAGAGGATGCATCTGAAGATAGTTACTTATATACAAGCACACAATCCACCGTCTTCCTGAAAGACGATTTTTTTCCTTTGTGGCTTCCCGTATAGCATCATAATTTTGTTGAATGATATTCACACAAAGATTCGAAGTTACCAAAAGAGAAGAAAATTCTAATTATTGAAAACAATTTAATACCCAGTACTTATTTGATTAAATTCAAATTTAAAAAAAAAATTAATGGGAACTTCACCTAGTAAGTATATCATCTTGCTCTTATGAGGTTAGAAATAAGTGTCCGCAAGAATATGTCCTACTTGTGGTTTACCGCTTGATCTATGTGTATGTAAAGAAATAGTCAAAGAAGAACAGAGAATAAAAATCCGAAAGGAAAAAAGAAAATGGGGCAGAGAAGTTACTGTAATCGAGGGAATAAATGAAAAAGAAGTTGATTTGGATTCGCTAACTTATGAATTGAAATCAAAATGTGCGTGTGGTGGAACGGCAAAGGAAGGCCGCATTGAGTTACAAGGGGATCACAGAGAAAAAGTGAAACTTTTATTAACTGATATGGGGTTTCCTGAAGACAACATAACTCTGACTTAGATCGAGACTAATATAATATTCTATTTTTTTTGAAAATCATTTGTTGACTTGGAAATACAAAATGTCAATAACCTCCTTAAGGGGAGGCTGGAACTGTTGTTGCTAATTTTATATAGCTTGAGATAGCTTAATGCACATATGTTAAAATTCTCTAAGATTATGTTTTGTATTTTTATTAATCACTGGATCCAAAGTTTCCGTCTAAAGTTGTTTTTTATATTGTCTTATCTTCTCCATTTCATTAAGAGATGTTAGGACACTCTCATTTTTTTTTACATGCGGTATAATTTCAAACAGAAAATATTCTTGTGCATGAAACGAACGATCGATGAGAGTCTTTCGCTTGAGATGGTCAGGATAACTCGCAAGGGACGAGGAAGGTCATCTACGAATTGTTTCTAAGATGTATTCTACTAATCGGTCAGCAATTGAAAAATTTGTAACGGCCTGTAAACCACTCCATGCAGGTGAACTATTCACTTCCAAGACCAAAGGTTCACTTTCCGATTCAATAATATCTACACCTGCATAATGGCATCCCAGTTTTTTTGCAGTCCTTAAAGCTAATTCACTTAGTTGTTCGTCCAAAATACATGGTTTTGGAATGGCTCCTTGGCAAATATTGGTTTTCCAACTATTGTCTCTCGAAATCCGATACATAGATGCAACAATCTCATCTCCAACAATGAAGGCCCTTATATCTCGATTACCATGCGGAACAAACTCTTGCAAATAAATTACAAAAAAAAAGTTTTCATAAACCCTAAAAACATCATATGCGGTTTCGAGGTCGTTAATTCGAATAATTCCCCGTCCCATAGAACCAAAAAGCGGTTTTAGAACGATATCTTCTCCCAATTCAAAAAAGGCATTAATTCCCTCCTCAACATTTTCAACAACAATAGTCTTTGGTGTAGGTATCCCTGCTTCTTCCAGTAACATTGAAGTTTGCAGTTTGTCAACTGCACGTTCAATAACTTTGGGGGGGTTGAAAGTGGGTACTGATTTCTCCAAAATTCGGAGAACATTCATTCTCCAGAAAATTTGTTCCAGATTTCCTAATCCAGGGGTCCTAAGAATTATGGCAGAAAAATCGTTTAATGTACCAAATTTAGTGTGATTAAAATGGAAAGAGGGGTCAATAACACAAAAAATGTCTTTAAAAGAGAAACAAATCACTTGAACATTCCTTCTTTGGAAAGATTCTTTCAAACGCAAAATATTCCAACCACGGCAATCACTTCCACCAATAATGATACCAATTTTCATTTGATCGTTAAAATTCATCTCAAATTTACGCCTCTAAAACAGCAGATACACAACTTTTTGTCTTCTATTTTTGATTAGTGATGTTGCAAAAACACAAAACACACATTTCTGCTCGGAGATAACATCATCTGAACAATAAAAAGGGAATGTGA
>JAECRX010000105.1 GCA_016292335.1 Candidatus Sifarchaeum subterraneum
CATATCTCCAAATCTTCACAGAGAGACATGGAAAGAGCGCTTTCATCCTTTTATTTGATTCGAAAAATTGTAAAAATTAATTTAAAACCAAACTGTCTGATTTGAAATAGTTTCAAAATCATTGTAGATATTGACTATAACAATTTTAAACCACAACGTCCAATTATAGAAAGCCAATAATCCCATTCTGGTTTATTGGTGTCTAACCCATTCTCAGTTTATCTACAGATTTGAATTTTTCTTAGCAGGAGGTGTCAGGTCAGGTTGAGCTCCCCTGAAAAATACTTTGCAGCACCTTTTCTCTTGGACAAGGTAAAATTCAAAGGCAAAGATTTAGAGGAAATAGAACCGAAAGAACCAATAGAATGTTCTCTTGCCCTTGAACTTGCTTCAATGCTTATATTATCCGAGGAAAAAAGATCTAAAGGCGGAGGAAGAATTTTTAAGAAACCATTGGAGTCTTTTGAGTTCTTATCCAAAAGTCTATGGCCCTTTTGGATTATACCTCTCGAAAATCGTCATATTGTTATGAATGCATTAACCGAAAAATCCCAGAGATTTTTGATGACCATTATTCCGCCTTTTGAGAAAGTGAAAGAACTATATGGTGTTTCTTCTTTTGGCGACTTCCCAAACGCATTAGATAGTTGCATTACACTTTTTGACAATTTAGATCAAGAAGAAATTGATCTTCCAAGTGTTGTTGACCCATCATGGCTTTTTCCCTTGAGTGTTCTGTTTACACATGCAGACTTCATTGAGCCAGAATTCGTATACGAATTGGAACCGCTTATTAAAGAGAAAGACACAGAAGTCTTAAAATCAAAATTTGAAAACATTTTAAGCACCGAAAATGAAAATTTTGAAAAAATTGAAAAGATTAAAGAGCTTACCAAAACACAATCTACAGATTGGATGGAAAAAATAGATACAGAAATAAATGCTTTGGAGGAGGATTACAAAGCAAAGATAGAAGAGATCAAACCAGATGTAGAATTAAAAATCTCAGAGATTGAGGAAGAAAGGAAAAAAGAGTTAGAAGAAGTTAAAGAGTGGGAATTTAATCGAGGAAAAACAATCGCCGTCACAATACCGAGCATCTTTGAGTCATTGGAGGCTTCATTAGGAGAAATTTATACATATGCAAAGGAAATTCGAGCTAAAGCAATAGAAGAAAAAATAACAGATCCTGTGAAATCCTTTGAGGAAGCGGAGTCATCCCTTGAAAAAATCAATGAAGTATTATCGAAAATAGGTGACATTCTGCACACTACTTCTACTAATTTTGAGGAATCCAGAGATAGACTAAGAGAAGTGCAAGATGATGCTTCAGCAAAAAGACGCGAAGTTAACGAAAAATATGATAATTTGGTTAAAAATCAACATGACCGAATTGAATCCCTAAAGAATGAACTATCAATGAAGAAGAATGAATTATTGAATTTAAAAGAAGAAATAACCAAAAAATCAGGGGAAATAATGGAAACCCTTGAAGGATATAAAAATAGATGTCAGGAAGAGAAGGAACATATTCTGAAATTCACACTTTTATCCAGCATTTTTCCAGAAGAACTTAGAGATAAATTATCCAAAATTTATGTTCCTTTGTATGTTACAAAATTTTTGGATGATAAAGAAGAAACAAGATTTATGATAATCCCTCCAGCAATTTTACCAGATAAAATCGAGCCAGAAAAACACAAGATCGCCGGAGAAATTTTTGGATTAGATTTAGTAGATGATTCCTTTGTAGAAATAAAAGATGACTTCGAAAAAATGATCGTTGAAAATGAAAAGATACGAGCTGTATTCGACACAATCGAAAAGGATCTTTTAGCAATTTCCAAAGTAGAAACTGAGATATACAATGGATTGGAAGAATTACAAGAGAAAAAATTATTGAAGGAAAAAGAGTTTACTGACTTTAAAATCGCAGCTATCGATGCTTTCAGGAAAAAATGAGAAAGAAAAAGTATCTTCCTATTTTTTAAAAAATGATTTTTGCGAGCTGGTTCGTCCTAAAACCCGATTCGGTGTTCCTAATTGAGCAGAATCCAAAAAAGGCTTCGGAAGATATTTAGGAGATTGTGGTATCCGCCCCTTATATGAGGGTTAGAAGGAGGCAGTGGCTGGCCAGAGGAAATGATCCGGTTCGGTCGATCTCTTCCACATACCTACGAAAATTTTACTACTTTAATCCATTACTTTCTTGAAAATGATTCTGTGTTTTCCGGGGCCGTAAAAATCTTTTATTGCGTCAAATCCTTCAATTTTGGTTGTTTCGCCATAATCTTTATCTACAGTAAACCCTAACTTCTTGAAGAATGCAATTCCTGTGGAATTTTTAGGATCGGTGGTAAGTCTAACAATGGATGCTCCCAAATTTCTAAAGACGTCCAATTCAGTTTGTACAAGAATTTTGCCAGCTCCAATCCCACGATACTCTTTTTTTACAAATAGCTGTCTTATCCAACCTTCTTCTTTGTCCACTTGACTACGCATGCCGAGAACATACCCAATAGCAATATTTTCATGATAAGCAAGTTGAATAGTATTACGAAACAAAAGTTCGGCGACCTTTAATGTATGCAAGGAAGTTGGAATAATTCCCATTTCCTTTGCAAAAATATTGTTTAGCCTACCTAGAACGAGAAAATCCCCTTTCTGACAGGGCACTATTTTCATGTTTTTGTCTTTCATGTAAACACCTCCAGTGAAATTTTTTAATTTCAGGAGAGAATCGAGATTGCGAAATTAAATGTTAAAACATTTCTCACCCTCTGTGAGTCATCCGAAAAACACCTTAAGCGTTGGACTCTCATTGACGGATCGTCTCACACACAAGAACGTACTACGAGTGATACACCCGTAATATTCCGTCTTTGCATAACTCATTTTATTCACTATAGCAACCTCTATAAGAATTGGAAAGAGAGTTAGAGAGGAGGTACAAGTCTTCCTGCTTGCGGTTGGAGACGAGGAAACGAAACTATAGTAGACTATTGTGAAAAAATCAAAATAATTTCAATATTGAGATTGGTTTCTTTACAAATGTTTTTTACAATGTGAAAAATGTGGGCAATATGGGGTTAACATCTCACTAATTTCATTTGTAAGGGGAGAAGTGGTGCTGGTAATATCTGTAGGTATTAAGAGGGTATATCTGACTCGGAAAGTTTTTCTTTACAGTTCGGACAGGATCCTTTCACTTTGATCCAATCAATCATGTGGTCTCGATGTGCAAACGCCTTACAGTGGGGGCATTTCACAAAGTCATCCCCATAGACAATGGGCAAGAGGCATACCTTACATGTGAGTTTACTTGCACCGCAAGCCGGACATTCTTCAACATCTTCAGGAAGTTCTGCTTGACAGAAGGGGCAGAGCATTTCCAGCCTCTCAGGTTCAATGATTGGTTCCACAGATTTAATGATAATGAAATCAGCGATGGGATCGATGGAGCCTTCAAATTTCTTTTTAAGGAGCAGATCCTCGCAGAAGTCTTTGATGAACTCCACAGAGAGGCCAACCTCGCGTGCAACTTCTTTAAAAGGAATTCTCGTGTAGATTTTTGCTTTTTCGGCGAGATATTTTTCTACAGCTTTCTCTGAAGCCTCAAGATACGCGGATGAGATGAATTTATCTTGATAGAGGATGCCTGTGATCTCTCCGTTGTCAAGTAAAGACTGGAAAATCTCAGCGAGCTGCCCTTTAGTAGTAATATGTCTTGGAAGGGGAAAGGGTATGACATCGAACGAAACAACTCCCTGCTCATTCACAAGAGCTATCAATCTGGCAGGTAATTGTTCAAGCTCCCTTTCTCGTTTTAATCGTTCAGCGCGGGCAATTTGGCGCGGCCTAACATACAGAAAATAAAGAACCGCGCCCAATATCAAGATCACAGATGTACCAATAATCAATTGCACTTGAAACCATAGCATTTGTTGTTGTCCTACCCAACCTAATACATCAAGCTTGTAAATCTTATCAGCAGCAGCGTCGACGTGCCACAGGTATTGTCCATCCCAAGCCAATCCCCAGGGCCGTGGGCCGGGTGAATCGAAGGAGTTGGCCGAATATCCATCTAAGAGATCAACCTTGTGAATCTTGTCATCATCGGAGTCGGCGTGCCACAGGTATTCTCCATCCCAGGCCAATCCCGTGGGATGATCACCGGGTAAAGA
>JAECRX010000106.1 GCA_016292335.1 Candidatus Sifarchaeum subterraneum
AGATAGATGCCATACCCGTTGTTTTCCGTTATGGTGTTTCCAGATATGCTGTTGTTTGAAGAAGAATAGAGCCAGATGCCATCGTCTATGTTCGCTGTTATGGTGTTTCCAGAAAAACTACGCTTGGTAAGCGATGTACTTTTTGATAAACAAAAACATTCTAGCTATTTTTCAAAAATAAAAAAGGAGATTCTTCAACTTCAGTCAATACATAATATTCCATGTGATTTCTGTTATTGATTTTCAAGGTCTCAACGATGACTACTAGACTTAAATCGCGAGGATTAATCCCCAAACCACCATCACAAGCAACACACTGAAAACGATGATGAGTGGAATCGAAATCTTCTTCTCTTCTGGATTTTGTTCCCAAACGTAAAACAGAAATGAAAGAGCAAGCGTTTGAAGTAAAATCTCAGGTAGACCGATGAGATGAAACCAGAGGGGTAAAACGCTATAGACGATGCCTTCGATGGAACAGGGAGCTGCTCCTGCCGGTGATAGAATGGCAAGTGCAACGAATAATCCCCAGAGCAAAATCCAACCACGCCTATTATCGAGGATTACCTTGCGGAAGGGATAAATCGCTAAGGCCATGATTGGCCCCCGGATCAACTGAAAGAGTGGACCCGCAAGTACCCATATTGAAGTAGTGGGACGCATGAAGATGGCAATTTCTGGTAACATATAGAGGACATGGTAATTTAGCAAAGTCATAAAGATTAAGCCAAAAACAACGTAAGTCACAAAGTGGATGATAGTAAATCGGATAACAAAGCCAAATATCGGTTTTACAGTCATGGTATCCATTTCTTTTGAACTCTCCTTCAATGGAATTGAGTATTATAGGACTAATTCAATTTAATAAACTTTACTAATTTGTGAAGTGTATAAAATTACAAGTTTAAGTGTATGATTTGGCACAAGAATCTTTAGAAATCAGAAATATTCCTATTCTCTCAGGGATCAAAAATGAACCTACCAGAGAGATTAAGATCAGGCTTTCTTAAGTTTGCAGGCTATTTAGTGCCACTTGTTCAATCGATGCCATCCCTTGGTGTCTGGATTCCCCTGATGACTGTTCCATTCATTGGTTATATATTCTTCTTCTTTATAACACTTCCAGAGAGATGTTATTGTCCCCTTAATTCTAATAGACTACAAAAAGAAAAGGAAGCAAAAGAAAAAAGTTGAAGAGATTTTAGAAAGTCATAACATCGATAAAGGTATAATCTCTGATTCAAGAAAGGAAGAAGCCAAAATATTAAATCTAGTTATGGCTTTTCATGAAAGAATAAAAGACCTGGAAAAGGTAAATAGTAAAATAGTAAATACCAATTCAAAAATACCAGGAGAATTAGTTGAAGATAGGCCATTAACTGAACTACAACAAAAAGTATTGGATTCACTAGACAGGCCAAAGAGGATCATAGAAATTGTTGAAGAAATAGGAGTAGAAAAACAGTGGATTTATGGATCTTTGAAGTTTCTAGAAAAAAAAGGATTGATAGATAAGACAGTACACTCAAAGAAGAATGTTACTTATTTTAGAATAGTAAAATAGTAAAAACTATTTCCTTTTTTTTATAAGTTGTAAGATTATTAATTTATAATCAGTGGTTATAACCGACTATTTTTATCGGTTATCTCAACTCAAAGGAGATTGATGATAAGGCCATGTTGGAAGACAATCCAACAACAATGAAAAAATACTTTTTTTATACCAATGGATAAAAATCAATGATATTAATCATCAGCGTTTGATGAGGTTGCAATGGGTACTCCTCTAGTTGATTGGTTTCAGTCAACGTAAAAGGCAGCCCGAAACTTTCAAAGACTCGCTCGATAAAATCGTAAGATCCGCGAACGATTACAACATCTGTTTTTTTCACATCTTCGAGAGTTTCCAAATCCTCTGGACGTTCTTTTTCCATCTTTGATTTCATTAATTTCCAAGCTACGCGATAAGCTTGTTCCATTTTTGACATTTTGATAAATATCCTATTTCTTATCTGCTACACATTAGACACTTATTATACTTAACCCTTTGCTTTTATTACAGTGGTAGCATTTTGAATTATGCTACTCACGAAAAATGTATGTTATTTAACACGGAAAAGGAACTATAATTTTTAAAATGAACGGAACACTAAAAGAAGAAGCCTGTTATTGTCAAATATTCGTTGAAGAAAATCACAGAACATACATGACGTCGGTCGGGTAATTGGACCAGATTTGATCCGGTACAATGTCAGCCACTTTTCATCCTTATTTACAAAAGTCCTTTCTTTATTAATTTATACATCTCACCGAACCAGAAAATCGAAGATGAAAGAAGGGTTATTATTAAAATTTCGATTAAACTCAATGGAGCAAATTGGAATACACTCTGCAAAAATGGCGTGTATATTACCATTACTAGGAGAATGCTTGAGGCTGCAAGAGCTGCAATAACGTATTTATTACTGAAGAACCCTATGTTGAAAACAGATCTATGAAAGGAGCGCATATTTAATACATTAAATAGCTGTGCCATTGCCATGAATGCGAAAGCTACTGTCCGTGCCTTTGCAAGTGATTGTGGCAAGTAAAACATAAAAATACCTGCTGTAATTGAGGCCATAATTGTAATAATTATTAGGAGAAATGGGATTATTCTTTTTGTTAGAATATTTTCCTCTTTCTTTTTGGGTGGTAATTCTAGAACTTCTCCATGTCCTGGTTCGGCAGCAATGGCAACATCTGAAACACCATCTACGACTAAATTGAGATAAAGGATCTGAATAGGTAATAAAATCAAAGGAAAACCAAGAACCAATCCTAGTATTATGATCAGATCTTCTGTTAAGCTGGTCGTGATAAGAAAAGTACTTGCATGCCGAATATTTTCGAAGACAATCCTTCCTTCTTCTACAGCATCCACAATGGAAGCAAAATTGTCATCAGCAAGTACAATTTCACTAGATTCTCTCGCCACATCGGTGCCAATCCTTCCCATCGCAATGCCAATGTCGGCTTTTTTTAACGCCGGGGCGTCATTAACACCGTCACCGGTCATTGCGACAATGTTTCCTTGTTTTTGCAAAGTTTCAACAAGTCTCAACTTCATATTTGGTGTTAAACGAGCAAAAACATTGACATTTTTAACTATTTCTTCAAACTCTTTTTCTGGTAACTCTAGTAACTCCTGTTCTGTAAGGGCTTGAGGGTATTTTCCTTTTGGGTTTGGATTTCCATCAATTAGACCAATTTCCTTGGCAATCGCGATTGCAGTAGTTTTATGATCCCCTGTTTTCATGACAACACGAATACCTGCTTTTTTGGTCTTGGCAATCGCTTCTTTCACTTCTGGTCTTGGAGGATCCCTCATGCCAACAATACCAACGAAAATGAGAGAATAAATCAGGTCTTCTGATAAGATATATTCTTCTTCGGCTGGTTCTTCTATATAGGCTAAAGCAATCACTCTCATTGCTTCTTTACTTAAATATTCCACTTGATTCAAAATTTCTTGACGTTTTTCCTCAGTCAGCTCTTTAGTTATGTTATTTTCAAGAAGATTATCTGAAATATTTAGTATAGTCTCGGGGGCCCCTACAATATAAATTTCTTTTTTTGAAGGATTTTCCTCTCCAATTTTTGTAAGTGATGCTCTAAATTTGAATTCTGGATTAAAGGGTAAATCATCTATTCTTTTTACTTTTTTTTGTACCACATTTTCAGTTAACCCCGCTTTTTCTGCAAGTACTAAAAGTGCGGCTTCAGTTGGGTCGCCTATAATGTCATAATAAACCTTTTCTTCTTCCTGTTTTTTCAAGAGATCTGCGTTATTACAAATGGCTGCAATGTGTAAAAGTTTTGATAAATCAGGATCTCCTGAAGGAAAAACAATTTTGTCTTCTATTAAAAAATCTCCTATGGGTTCCCAGCCACTTCCTGATACCGTGATTTCATCTCCTTTAGGCAATATTATTTTCTTAACCGTCATTGTATTCTGGGTGAGTGTTCCCGTCTTGTCCGTTGCAATAACATTTGTTACGCCAAGTGTTTCTGATGCTGGTAATGCTCTGACAATTACGTTTCTCCTCGCCATCTTGTGTGCGCCCATAGCAAGCACAATAACCAGTACTGCAGGTAAACCCTCTGGAATTCCAGAAACAAGAGAAGCAATTGTAAAAAGAAAAATTTCTCCAAATTCGATGACTCTAATAAAGAGGCCGACAAGAAATGTCACTAATGCGCCAATAGCAGCAAT
The DNA here is from genome assembly GCA_016292335.1 of Candidatus Sifarchaeum subterraneum. Classification (GTDB taxonomy): domain Archaea; phylum Asgardarchaeota; class Sifarchaeia; order Sifarchaeales; family Sifarchaeaceae; genus Sifarchaeum; species Sifarchaeum subterraneum. The sequence goes on from JAECRX010000106.1 coordinate 4,256, forward strand.
AATGCCCATCTGTTTTGCTAGCGTATCGACCTTTTTTTCAAAATGCCCTTTTTCTTTTTTTATCTTTTCTATATTTCGAGCTAACTTACCGATTATTGTATTCATACCTGTCGCAGTAACCACAGCCTTGGCTTGCCCCCCAACAACAAGAGCCCCCATCCATACGGTGTTCTTACAGTCAGTGACAAAAGTTGTCTCCCCTTTTTTAATCTCTTTCTCAACGGGAAGCGCCTCACCAGTTAAAAATGCTTCTACAGTTCTAATATTTTTTGCATCTATAAGTCTTGCATCGGCTGGAACCTTATCCCCATTTTCCAAAAGAATTATGTCACCGGGCACTAACTCTCTTGAGGTTATTTTCTTTAGTTTTCCTTCTCGATATACTTTTGCATGAAGAACCATGTTCTTTTTTAATGCTTGAATTGACTTCTCCGCTTTATGTTCTTGGATGAACCCCATCATAGCATTGATTAGAATTACAGCAGATATAACATAAACATCAATTAAATGCTCAAATATGAATGAAATAAGTGCAGCAACAATGAGAATATAAATCAATAAGTTATTAAATTGTCTAAAAAACATCACAATTGGATGTTTTGTTCTTTTTTCAGGTATTTCATGATACCCGAATTTTTCCAAGCGTCTTTTCACTTCTTCCTCTGAGAGTCCATTAATATCTGAACCTAATTCATCTATCGTATCTTCGACAGTTAATGCACAATATGTAACCTCTAGATCATCATAATCATCGTCCATCTTGATCACTTAGAAGGTGATTGTAATACGAATAAATATTTTTCGAACGAAATTCCTTTCATTCATCTTTTTCATCAGAGATCTGGTTATTTACTACATCTGCATCGTTTAGAATCTTGAACACTTGTTGTGCTACGTCATCCGTCATTTTAATATGAAATTCCTCGTCTTCTTCAGTCACTATGACTATTTTCTATTTTGAACTATATGGTTAAAAGAAAAAAAACCTTTCTCTTTTTTACTGCGGACTTCTTAACTCTCCGATCTCTTATCTCCGCTTCGGTACTGTCGCTCTCACTTAACATTGGATATATGTCTTTACCTTCGGCTACGCTCAAATTGCCTTTGACAAATTCATATACCCACGAAACGTTATACCAACAATATGTTAACAGAACTTTTATTGGCGAACTTTATAATCTACCTCGCAAGAAGCCTCCATCCGAGAGGGTGGGGATGAATTGGGGTAGTGTAGTGGTTGGTAATTCACTTGATTAAAAACTAAAGAAACCACCACACTACCAAAAAATATATGTATGTTCTGTGTTTAAGTAGATGAATAGTGGTAATTCACTTGATTACGAGGACCTTCAAATTCAGACTGTATCCTACAAAAGAGCAAGAGAATATTTTCACTCAATGGCTTACTACATGTCGTATTCTGTACAATAATGCACTTGCCGAACGAAAGAACGAATGGAAGAATAACAGAGTAGCTGTTACCTATAACGATCAAGCTGGACAACTGAGAGAATCTAAAAAGGCCAATCTCTTTTTGAGAGGGGTTCATTCACAAGTACTTCAAGATGTGCTGAGAAGGCTTGATAAGGGGTTCAAAAACTTTTTCAGGAGAGTCCAGAAGGGAGAAAAACCGGGTTATCCGCGATTCAAAGGAAAGAACAGGTACGACTCCTTTACCTATCCTCAAAGCGGGTTCTCAATCGATTACGATGCTAAGAAACTCGTCCTCTCGAAA
>JAECRX010000107.1 GCA_016292335.1 Candidatus Sifarchaeum subterraneum
AACAGCTAGTCATAACGAGATTGTATGGAATGGCGTGAAAGTATATATTGAAACCACAACGCCAATTTCAGGAGATTTAATGAAACAGATCAGTGAAACTGCCATAAAATTAGAAGAAATACAATTGAAAGATGATTGCAAAATAGAAAGAAAAGACATTGAAGGTTTATTGAATGAGTATGTGTTGAACCTTGCAAACAAAATAATTCCCATTAACTTGCAAGGCAAAAAAATAGTGTTATGGCCTTACTTAGGAGATGCCAGAGGCTTACGGCGTTTATTTACAGCAGCTGGCGCGGAAGTTCATATGATCAGAGAAGATATTGAGCCCCCTGATCCGCCCCGATACACAGACGAGGTAAAGATCAAAGAAGTTCTTAGCAAAACAAGTTCATTAGCGATATTCCTACTGGATGCTGATAGGGATAGGATGCTTTTATGCCAATTAATTGATGATGAATTGGTTATCTTCTATCCAAATGATATATATCCAGCAATGCATAATTATTTAGCACAAGAGGAGAATGTGAACATTTTAAATGTTAGAACAATTCCCAGTGATACCCGAAGTGACGATCTTCCTACAATACTCACTGGAGTAGGGTATAAACATCTTGGAATAATTCCTCTATGGCTTGCTGATAGAGATGTGGATGATTCAGTAGTCGCTCAAGCACTTATATATAAATTAACCTCTGAAGGATTTGCCAAAATCCGAACTAAAGAGGATTTATTAGAACAATTAGGTGCTATTTCTGAAAAAGAAATTGTATTTGCATTATGGGAAGAGTCTGGAGGTCACACATTTCAGATTGTGCCGTTCATGGAGTTTTCAGGTATGCGGCCAGTAATCGCAGACAAATTCCCTGCCATAGCTTTATTGATTGTCACTGAAATCCTTTCCAGAGGATTAAATCTCTTAAATTACTTAGACGAAAGCAGAACGGGTATCAGAGGAAAGATCGAGGCAGATGACACACAAAAAGTGCAAATAATGCAAAATCTCTCTTCTCAGGTAGGAGAAAAAGTCAAAATAGGAGAACACTTCTATGATATATGTATGTTCACTGACAACAATAATCAACCAAAGATCGCTGCATTAGTAAATCAAGAAAAAAATATACAAATTTATGTTAGACCTTCAGGTACAGGCCCGGGCGTTCGTGTTTATGTCTTCTCAAACGTACTAGAAGCCGATGAAATACTTCAAAATGCACTAGAAGTTATTTAATAATTCAAATCACAGAAAACAGGTGTTACTTTTGGACAAGTTACAGGACAACAGAGATTTCGACGTGATAACGATTCCAGGTGGATACATAAGACCGAATGCCCTTTTTCATGGCAATTGAGTCCCTAAAGAGATGTTTACCTGGTAATCTCTTCCTAAAGTGCCTGAAGAAATTTCTAAGTAATTCAACCAGGGGGAATACGTGGACAAATAGAACAGTTCGATTCTGGTATGTTTCTTCACCCAATGATCGACTTCTTTGGACTTATGGGCTGAGAAATTGTCCAGTATCAGATTTCATAATAAATTTATTTTCATAATGCAAGATTGCAAAACAAAAATACTATACAAATGTGAAGATGTGCGGAATGCAAGTTAATTATTTACAAAAAGGTTTTTATGATTCGAATACCTAAAAGACAATAAACAAATTATCATACGTAATTTTTATTTGAAAAAAATTAAAGGTAAACAATAGAAGGAAATGAAAAACTGGAGGAGACCTTAATTGGCAGAGGAAGAGAAACCTGAAGAGAGACTACCTGAGGAAGAACCACCAGAGGAGAAAAAGCCTGAAGAAATCATACCTGAGGTAGAAGTACCTGAGGAAGAAGTCCCAGAAGAAGAGGAGCATAAGAATGTAATTATTAAGATTGTTGAGAAGGAGACATGCGTTTTAAACCCTGACTGTGATGTTAAAGAAATTTCCGTAGAAGGATTACTCTCAATCACAAACCCCTCAACTCGACATAGAATTTGGGCTGGTGATTTAAATTTAGAAAATGTTGGAGGAACTGATCTTCGAGCAGGCCACTACGCAATACCAGAACTTGAACCATTGGAGAAATGGGAAAAAGATTTTTCAGTTGATGTCAAAAAGCCTATTCTTGAAATAAACGAAGATATCGATACCTATTTTACCCCTGGTGAAGAAATGCTAACTGGAGATCTACATGGGGCTTTTGTCTTCCAAGAAGTGATGCCGACTCTGATCAGAATCAGTTTAAAAAATCCAACAAGTCTCCCTGTCACCAATGTAGTAGTCCATAAAACATTACCAGAAGGATTTGATGATCCAGACATTGACACATCAACTATGGGGGATGCACACTTCTTAAAATCCAAAAGAACTGTAGTTTGGGAGAATTTCGAATTGTCTCCGAACCAGGAAGTATTTCTTACCTTCAAAACTCGCATGATTCCAAGAACCACCAACCCAATTGCAATGGGAGAAATAATAGTTACATATGAAGTTCATAGTCAATCAATTAGTAAGATCGAACCAGAAATTGACTCACTCTGCAAAACCATGTTTTCTGTGGATCAAGACGAGAGCGAGGAGGAACCGGGCAAGTGGGATTGTGAAATTGAGTTCGAAAATAGCAGCGACTTAGTTGTATACCTCGAAGATGTAAAAGTCCTCATGGATAGACCCGATGGAACAAAAGTAGCAGTTGTAGAACTTGTGCCAAAAACGGCAGTTAATCCAGAAAGAAGTTGGTCATATGACTTTAACGTCAGAAGTGCAGAAATCCCTGTGTTTGAGAAATTTATCAAATATCGAGTCGTTCAGAGAGTGGAAAGAGAAATATATTCACAGATAACAAAACTAGAGGATAATATTCCTGTTGCGCGACTAGATGCGGCCAAGGATTTCAGTCCCCCAGTTGTGGATACTTATGGAAAAACACCTATGAGTGTCACTTTAACAAGTGGAAACGTTGGCAGTGCCGAAATTGATACACTCATCTACACGGATAAGATACCAGCCTATTTTCATCCTCCTGCAGAACCTAAGACGGACGTAAGAGTTACAGTGAACGGCACATCATGGGCTGAAGAAGTTATTGACATAAAAATTACCCCAGAAGAAGTAAAAATTGATCCGCTAAAGGAACATACTCTTACCATCACACTGAAAGACCTACGCAATACAATCAAAGGCCAACTCCAACCAGGCGAGAAAGTTACCATCACATATCCAATAGTTGCTTGGCAACCACCACCTGGGATCACATATGATGCACCACTGGAAGTGAGAGGAAAAGTATATCCTCATGGAACCGACATTGTTGCAACCGCAAGAGGAGTCGCTGGAGTCGAAGCAGAAGAAGAGGCACCAAAGATAGGAATAAAATATGCCAAACGAAAATTGAGGGTTGGAAAATCACTCATCCCAGGTGTTGAGAAAGGAGAATACGAAATAGAATTACATGTCCAAAACAAAGGAGATGTTGAGTTAGAGGGCATAAAAGTCGAAGACTGGATCCCCGACCCTTTCCAATTAGTATCTTGGGAACCCAAATTCTACGAAGTTGCAGAGACAAAAGTCGAAGATGGGACAGAAGTTGCATTTGCAGTATCAAGGATTAAACCTGGCCAAAAATTGGTGATAACATATTCGACGAAGGGGGAAGGCGAATATAGATCCCGAGAACCAAAAGTTACGGTGCCACCCGTCAGTGTTTCCTAGCTAAAATACCAATTTATGCTATATACGGCACTAATTCTTCCTTTTTCCCCTTTTTCTCCTTTTTCTTCTTTTTCTTCTTTTTCTTCTTTTCAATAATCTTCGTTTTTTCCATTTCTTTCTCGGCTTTTCTCTTTATTTCATACTCCAGCCAAATTAAAAATGATTTCCACTTGTTTTCATTCTTCATCAATTCTTTTAAGTAATTTTCAATTTCACTGCATGTATCTATCTCTTTCTTTTTACCCTTTAAGTATTCTTTTATAATTTTGTCAATTATTTCATCATTCGTAAGTGAATATCCTTCGTTCATGATCTTTTCTAAGATTTCATTTATTAAAAACATGTAACAAGGCATTATTATCATCGTCCCCATCAATTTATTTCACTGAATCTATTCATTAGGACTGTTCGGAAAACCTTTATAAAAGTTTAGAGCAACTCTAATTGCTTAAAACCTCCATAAAGGTTGTCAGCAAACTGTAAATTCCGCCTAGCGTATTATATCCTGGGATTTTCATTTGAAGTCCACAGAAATATAAGCCCAAAAATCCAAGGATCCAAATCAAGTATCTCCTAAAAATTTCTCCAGATGAAAATCAAGGGATTGAACACTTCACCCTCCCTTTTGTGTCGAATACTAACAAGATTCTTTAGAAAGAGCGTTTTGAAAAGTCATGGTTTAAGTGTCTATGTTAATCAAATCACAACACAATAGGCTATGTCTCTGTTAACAATAAAAAGAGACAAATTCTTTCTTGGCAAGAATTTTTAAATAAAAAAGGTATCAAGTCGAAGAGAAGATTTATTGTGGAGCTTTATTTACATGGCTTTTGAAAAAATAATTATGAAAATCAGAAATAGACTTCATAAAAAGATATTTTTGCTAATCTCTTTGTTTTGTGTTGTCTTATTACTTTTAGGAGTCCTTTCTATTTCATTGCACTCTTGGGAGATCATCACTGAATACAGGGATGATTTTGAAACCTATGACATGGTAATATATTGGCCATACTTAGGAAAATGGACTCCAGCAAAACATTATTCCATAGAAATTGCATCCGAAGAAACAATTAAAGTAAATCTAAAAGTTCCACCGACAGCAGATTACGATATTGCTCTTATCTATGAAAGCGAGTTGGAAAAAGGCATTTTTACTTTACTTATTTATTCTAGTAACGGCCCAGGCGTTGACGAAGAATTCATATATACTGTTTCTCGGAGTGCTATATACGCTATTCTTGTTTACAGCATCCAAGGAACAAATACTTATACTTTGCAAATCTCTAAACCCTCAATTTTAGGCTGGGTAGCAGGAGGAGCCTTTTTAGGAATTGCTATGATAATTCTGGTTGATACATGGATCTTAAATGCAAGAATATCCAGAAAAATTCTGAAAGAAGAATTATTCGGAAATACTACCTATTGAGATATTTTCGATGCGTCTCTTGATGTTGTGTCATAGAATACATCTGGGAATTAAATTTCTTCCCTAGTATGTGCATTTGATGTTTCTAAGGCTGGATTAAGGAGCGAAAAATAAAGAGGAATATATTTAAACAATAAATAATTGGACATTCATGAAGATTATTAGATAGGGCCAGTGAAGAACCCTATCTATTAAAAATCCAACGGATATCGATTCATCCTAAATTAAAAACGATCAGAAAAATATAATCCATCACAAATCTACAATAGTATTTTGAATAAATTTCCTAAAGTTTCTTAATGCTAACCTATATCATTTCCTTATTTTTCAAACTAAAAACCTCTGATATAACTTTCCACGGTATAAAAAGTCCATGCTGCGAAAAAAAAAGAATCTTGGAAAGGTATGAAGACTTAAATCGGCTATTGAAGTAATAACACAAAGAAAAGAAAACATGAATGGGTGAGTGAGCATAAATTTCACACAAAAGGCTGGTGGGGTGGGGATTCAGAAAGTTCAGAGAACTTTGTCAAAATACTACATTGTAGCTAAATCCGAAGACTCTGAAATGTTTGTTTGGGAGTGATAAATTAATGAAACTTTGCTATATCATCATAGATGGACTCGCAACAAATACGTGGGAAACTGCAGTCAACATTTATCAAAATACGCCCCTGAATATGATCAACGATACCAGTATAAAAATTGGAACAAATGTCGATATTTTTTCCGTTTCCCGACCAAGTCATATAGCTCTAAGTTACAGACTTTCACCATTCGAAACAAATCTAGTTGGAAATCGAATAGTTGATACAGAACAAATGAAAGTAATAAATCCCCCTCTAGATCAGTTTATTAATTATCAAAGCGTTTTCGATGATTTGAAGGAACAAGATCATTTATTACTTGGTTTTGGAAATAAAGGTTGTGGATTATCAGAGGGGGCCATTACGAAAGATGCACTGGATCCGGGAGATGAAGGAGGTCAAAGAACCTTACAAATCTACATGAGGATGACCTTTGAAGACAGAACCGAAAAAAACGCCAGTATGCAATATTCTCCCTTTGATTTGATAGTGATTCCAAGCCTAGTTTGGAATCGAGAGAATGGAAAAAAGGAAGAATTTGTGGAACTAAATCGGAGACGGAAAGAAATTCGAAAGAAAGCTTTCGGTGGAACCCATATTGGAGTTGAAAAATTCGCAGAAATGGATGACGTAATGGCAGAAAAGGTAGTTGAGTTTGTTAAAACATATGAACCAACTGTTGTAACAGGAACTTTTGGTGGACCAGATAAAGCAATCCACACAGAAGGGACCCGCCACCCAAAGGCTGCTGAAGTTCTTAAAAATGCTATCGATAAAGTTTTTGATATAGTTCAAGCTATGGGAAGAGATACGTTCTTTGTTCTAACCGCTGATCACGGTAATACGGATACTCCACACATCATACCCATTACAAAAATAATTGATAAATGGATGACTAAATTAAATATTGATTCAAATAACTATGCAGTTGCCACAGATGGCAGGAGAGGATTTCGCATCTGGTTTTCAGAAGATATCTTGAATAACGGAAAGAAGAAAGTCTTTCAAATTCTGAAAAAACTAAAATCTATGGAATCCAACAGATGGGTACATTTGACCCCTGAAGAAGAAGAAATCCAAAAGATTTTAGGACCTGATATCGGATACGATAGAGAAAAGTTTGGCCATATCATTGGTGCTGCAGCAGAAAATTATGGGTATGATGTAACTTATAGAAAAGCTAATCATGGTGGTGTTACTCCTGGTTGTACCTATATCTACACATTCTTCTCGATTTACAATGGTAAAAGGCTAGTACAACCAAGAAATCTCGGGAAGATTATAAAAACTTTCTCACATAAAAAGAACGGTGTTGCACTTTGGGATATCAACGCTATTGCCTTGACGTATATGGGAATTAGTTTATCTGAATATAACACTCCAAAAATCACCGTCAAGGATTATTTTGAGAATCTTAATTTAACATAGTTAAAATAACTTGGCTTTGTCACATTCTCCTTTTCTGGGTTCGATGATGCGATCTCCGGGCAGAAACGCGGTC
>JAECRX010000108.1 GCA_016292335.1 Candidatus Sifarchaeum subterraneum
TACTGAGACTACGCAAGGCCTAGTAATCTTCCGTAAGCCACGAGGCGAAGCATCGCCCTCGGTGACGAGGCGAGAACACAGAGGAAAGCTGGAAGCCCTTCACTTCAGGGAGGGGAGGAAGTCACATAGAATATCATTTTTTTGATGAAATATACTCGATCTTGGCTCGATAATTATCCTTGTATCTTTATCTACCAAGAGTGCCATTTAAAAACACACGTTGCAGTTGAAATTAGCGATAATTAGAGTTTTAGAAGGTGATACTGGTTGATGAATCCGAGGATTTTTCTTAACTGGTTTATTTAGAATTTCATAAGACCGATTTTCCTAATTCCCGTGTCTTTACCGAAGGCCAGCGCCAGGTGTTTTCGTTTCTTCTTAAAAGTCGCCCAGTCATCCATCATATTCTCAGCGACTAAGGCTTGGATGAACCTCCCATCTACTATTGACCCACCGACGAATTGGACCCCCCTATTCCAGAAAGGCTCAGGCGGGAGTGTCACAGATGGGCCGATCAATGCCTTGAGCCTCGCTCTTGGGGTCTTCTCAATGAGTTCTTCGGTGCTGTGGTATATCAAGGAACTCCCGGTCGCGATCAGCACGTCCACTTCGGCAAGATCATCGGCAGAATCTACCAACTCCACTCCATTGGGGACAGGATACTTGCCTGGTTCGCGAGCGTGCATGTCCAGTAATATCATCCGAGAGCACAATGGATTAAGCTTTGCAAATAGTGAATACATATTCCCAACCACACCGACTACATCTTCGGGTTTAAAATGGTCTTTCCATAGCTCGATTACTTCAGCATCTTCAACAATTTCGTATTTATCTGAATTTTTCAGCATCCCTGTAGTCAAGGCATTCATTACAGCGATTCCATAACATACTTCCATCCCTTGACCTTCGTATCCCCTTTTTGCCAAGGCGTAAACATCGGGTAGGTCTTTATCGGTTTTTTTGAAAAAAATCGGAAATTCATGGGTCCAATCTCGATCGACAAAAGCAATACCTGCACTCATATTGGTCAGTTGGGCTCCTATAAAGCCGTATCCTCTTACAATACTCTTCAGTTTAGGCGGGTTATCGCCGTAAAAACTGGTAAGAATTTCATAAGATTCTTGTAATATTTCACTAACCATTGCACACACACTGCCTACATGTAAAATTATATGGAATTCGTCTTCCTTGGAATTTCATAAAAAATCAGCGATTTTGTCCACAACTTTTTTCCCTTTTTATGACGACTAAAAATAGATATTGGGTTGCAGACCTCTTTTTTTTGTGGGGAAAAAATGTTAGCCGCCCAAAATCTACCGAGAAAAATCGGATTCAGTCTTAATAAATATTCCGCTGGCATATGTAATATCGATGAAATCAGTGATTAAATATTCTATTTACCCGATAAGAGTTTCAATTTTCACTAATTTTACATTGAATAGTTTAGATAATTTGGATTTTTTTTAATGCTATCCACGAAAAATATGGCACGTTTTTGTCACTATTAATAGGGCAAATATTATCTTCCGAGGTAAACACAATCAACGTCAGCAAAAATGCTTTGATTGTGGCTCATGAGATCAAATTTTCTGCAAACTCAGGAAACCAAGTAGTAAAATAAGGTATTTGTAAAGAAACCAATCTCCATATTTACAGTGTTAAATGTGCGGAATATGGATTGTTGTAATGGATTTTCTAATATTTAAATATAACTTTCAATATAATTACCATTTAAATCAAAAAAAATACTCTAAAACTGAAAAAGCGAGAAGTGAACTATAAATGCCAACAATGAAGATTGACGATCTTGAGATGTACTACGAGATTCACGGGGAAGAAAACGAGATTCCTCTGGTTTTGATTCATGGTCTGGGTCTTGATGTTTTGGGTTGGGTTTTTCAGATACCCGAATTATCCAAGAAATACCGAGTGATCGCCTTTGACAACAGAGATGTAGGGAGAACCTCTAAAACAGATACCAGCTACACTATTGACACCTTTGCCGAGGACACCTACCATCTTTTGAGCAAGTTGGGAGTGGAGAAAGCCCACTTTCTCGGTTTTAGCATGGGTGGTCTTATCGCACAGACCTTTGCTTTAAAGCACCCTGAAATGGTGAGGAGCCTGATTCTCTGCGACACAGCTCCACGCGGACCTAGGGGGTTAAGTTGGTTAACCGTTTGGAAGGAGTTAGTTAAAACTATCTCCCGAGAATCATTCATAAAGAATTTGTATGTGTGGGTATTTACCCCTGAAACCCTCGAAAATGAGGATTTCGTAAAAACGGCACTAGAAAACCGTCTAAACCATCCCTACCCGCAACCGCCAGAGGCATATATCCGCCAGTGTGAAGCAATAGAAAAATTAGACGTGACAGAGCGACTAAAAGAAATTAATACTCCCACACTCGTCCTGGTGGGAGATAGGGATTTTCTTACACCTGTCCGGTACTCGGAGTACTTAGCTTCATTAATTCCAAATGCGGAGATGAAAGTACTCCGGGGATGTGGACACGTTTCCCTCTTTGAAAAACCGGAGGAGTTCAACAAAACAGTTCTTGAATTTCTCGAAAAACACTAACCATATCTCCACGGGAGAAATTCCCCCAGACTGAACAGACCTACAATCCCCTAATATCGTCTTCTGAGATATAAATTTCCCCTTGAATCCATGGTCAGGGTCTCTACACTCCTCTCCCCTCTTTTTTTCTTCTAAATAAAATCAAAAATTTTTACTGAAAAAATCATCCATCATTTCAAGAAAATGTTTGCTGGATCTCCATGTATTGAATACTACCAAATTTTTACTCATCCACTTTGGAAAGAATCTATTATACTTAGGAAGACCATATCTCCAATCAAGAAATATTATCACTCCTATTTCTTCGAAGGACCTTATAGGTCTTCCTGCTGCCTGAATGGCTTTTCTGATAGCTGGTAAATTGTATCCGTAAACTTCCCCTTTTCTATCTCCAAATTTTTTATCCATATATTCGATTTGTCTTTCAAGCTTATTAGTTCTCTCAGAAAAAGGAACACCTATTATTGCAGCTGTGAGCATCTCATTTCCAGGATAATCAACCCCCTCACTGTTCCTTCCGCCCATTACACCCAAAAGCACACCCTTTCCTATTTTAGAGTAGTTTTTGAATTCTCTAACCATTCTTATACTCTCTTTGGATGCCATATTTCTGTTTTCAGTAAAGACTTTTACACTATCAAGTTTTTCGAGTTTTTCTTTTAATCCTTGCTTTAATAAATCTTCTAAGACTCGGTATGAAGCACAAAAAACTCCTGTATTTTTCGGGGTATGATCAACTATTTCCACTATTTTTTCGATATATTTTGTAACTTGCTTTTCAGACCATGTTTGAAATTTTGTTGTAACCCCTCGCAAAAGAATAGTCAAAATGTGCTGTTTCTTGTAAGGCGAGGAAAATTCCCTTAGTATTATTCTATCTTCATAATTCAATGATTCTTTTTTGGCGGGTATACCACAAAGATCAACCAGCCAATTAGCTGGACGTAGGGTTCCACTCATACAGACAGATCCAGCAACGGTTTCAAAAATTTCTTTTGTAATAATTTCAGGATCTAGCGATAAAAGTTCTATATGGAAGTTATCATCGTTTATTTTAGTGAATATGTGTGCATATTCTTTCTTTCCGAGGGTTTCAATCCATTTTTCCAGAAACCTTCCAATTTTGAAAATATATGAACGGGCATTTTTACCCAATTTAACCATTTCATTTTTAATCAATGTTCCAAAATTAATCATAATTTCGATTTTGCGGGTAATTTCTTCTAAACTATCGTCTATATCGAAATTTTTAGCTAAAAAATCGATTTCGTGATCTTGTCCAACTCGTAATCTTTCTGAAATAGCTTTCCCTTCGGATAAGAGATGTTTTAGTATCATTTTAATGGATTTAATTCCAGTTGAAATATTCTTTCTTTGGAAATCAGTTATTACTGTTTGATCATTTTGTTTGTTTATCATATATTGGAAATCATTTAATTCGAATAAGGCATTATGCAGTGTAATTCTACTGATATAGTCCGAGTTTATATCCACAGCAATGGCTGGTAAATTATGAACTTCATCCAAAACCAAAAAACAGTCTTCCAATGCAAAATATCTTTCTAACCAAAATCTTCGTATAACAGGATTGAATAGATACAAGTAATGACAAGTAATTAAATCAACATATGGTAACAGTCGCTTCTGTAATTCATAAGGACAGATATTAAGACTCTTTCCTATTTTGTAGATTTCATCGAAATGAATTGTTGTTCCAATAAGTTCATCAATAAAATCGTCAATTCGTTCATTTTTGTTTTTAAAATAGTAAGGGCATCTTTTCTTCAGTATTTTGCAAGTTTCATTAATTACAGTATAATCGGGATCTTTTATTCTTTTATTAATGCACATTCGCTTTCTACTGATAAAAGGAATTCCAAAAACATCCATTTCTTCTCTAATTTTGTCAAGTTCGTTCAAAACAACGTTCATTTGTGAATGTGCTCTGACACAATAAATCACATTTAATCCCTTTTCTTTAACTTCTGGAAGGATACCCGCTAACACCGCTGCAGTTTTCCCCACCCCGGTAGCACATTCGAAGATAAAATGTTTTGATTCGCGAACAGCTCTTCTAGAAAGTTGGATTATTTCCTTTTGGGAAGGCCTAAATTTAGGATAGGGAAAAAAATCATATGACAAACAATTTCACCGTTCTTTTTGAAAAACGATGTATGACGAAGAAAAAAGTAGAAAGAATCAATCTGTTATTCCTGTTTCATCAATAGAAAATATTAAATCTCTTTCTGGCAGGTAAGGTGAATCCACTAATCTTGCTATCCTCTTACTTCCATTTCCTTTTCTCAAAAATACTCTAGTAGTGCATCCATGAGCTACAATGTTTCCTCCAACATGTTTAATTACTTTTTTGTCCATTAAACCAGTCGGCTTTTCTAAAATTTGATTTGTAACAACCACAGCCACGTTAAATTTTCTAGCAAGGCGTTGTAATCCAGCTATATGTCTATTCAGTTTCTGTTGTCTTTGTACTATCTTTCGCAATTCGCTGTATTCTTGTCGGAAATAGTTTGTAAGGCTATCTAAAACGATTAATCGAATGTTTTTTTCTTGGATGATGTTGTTTGATATTTTCTCAATGATTAGTATTTGATGGTCACTATCTCTGGGTCTTACAAACAGGATATTTTCGAGAACTTTTTCAGGTGAGATAATTTTTTTATATCTAGTAACCATTTGTTTGATTCGATCTGGTCGAAATGTGTTTTCAGTGTCTATAACTAATGCAATTGCCTCCAATCCTTTGTTTGGAGGCAATTGTACATTAACACATAGTTGATGTGCAATTTGTGTTTTACCTGTCGCAAATCCTCCGTAAAATTCTGTGATTCCCTTTGTTTCTATTCCCCCACCCAGTAATTCATCAAGTGAATTGCTTCCAGTGGTTATTCTTTCTATTTCTATCTCCTCCATGTACTTTTTGCATGTAACAATTTCGAAGTCAATTGATCTTTTAGCTGATTCGATCAAAAGAATAATGTCTTCAAGATCTAAATAAGGATCCAAAATGTCTATCAAATCTACATAATCTGCAAGAGCTAGTTTCTCTACGCTGTCATATCCTGCTTGATTTAATTCATCAATTATCCTTGGGTTGAGTTCTTTTATTTGTGACAGATTCAAATCAATCCACCTTACCTGATGGAGTGAAATAAAAAGAAAATAAAGAAAATGAAGAAATATAATTCTATTTCAAACATTAGAAAGAATTGAACACCAAAATATACATTTCCAAAGAATTCCTTGTCCCATATATGAGGGACCATTTTGTAATAAAAAGATGTGAAAAAATATATCCCTATTACTTTTTGATTTAAGGAATTTAGAAGACCTATACCTCTATTTTTTATTACTTTTTCCAAAATAACATTTCCTACTAATTTTAAAATAAATTTTCGTGTGTTTTCTTCCATTTCATTTAAATAAAAATCTACTTTTTATTGTATACATGGTTTTATCAATTCTTTCTTAGTTTTTTTAATCTATTGTTTATTATTTTCTTTATTTCAATTAGAACGTAGTTATTGACCTTTTTAAATCTCGGACGGACGAGTTCCTCTATTTTGTCTTCATGAACTCTCAAAACACCTAATCCCTCTAAAATAGCCCAATCGATCTGATGGGCAACATTTCGTTTGATCCAACCGTTTTTTTCTGAACCGAAAGGATAAGCAAGATATGTGTAATTAGAAAAGGGTAGATAATCTAGGGCATGTTCTACATATGGTATGTTTTCTGCCTCTATCATAATTACACACCCGTCCTGATAAACTAATAAATCGGGCCTCAGTATATCTTTATTTCCGAGGTCAATTACTCTTCCCGTAATTTGGAATTCAGCAAAAGTGTAAAAGCCCTTTGATGAAAAATAAGCAACCAAAATTTCTACGACTTTTCTTTCATCCAATATTATCCCCTATTTTTTCTATTAAGGACCAAATCTAATTTCTCTATGAATTTAGCTCTTATTTCATCAGAAATCTCCATTTTTTTGGTGCCCTCAACTATATAGCGAGTGATTTGGAGTACTTTTTTACCTAAATCATGATTCATCGGCATTTGAGCAGCACCCTTTGGATAAATATCGATCAATGTCGAGAGAGACTCTTCTAAAGAAAAATCAAGTTTATCTGAAATCTTTGTCGTTCTTACCAGTTCCAACAATTCTTCTAAACTGATAATCTCTTTTGCATTTATACCAAATTTCTCGGTGAAGGCAAATATAATCGAATATTTGCAAAAAACAGGCAGTAGATTTATATCATTCGTTTCCAAGCTTTTCTCTGCAGAGGCTAGAAGATCTTTAGATTCTGGTTTTCCAAGAATAGGTTTTCCTTCTTGAACAGTAATTGAATCACGTTCTTCTATAATCTTTTCAGATTCAGAAGTGTCTTCCTCCACAATCGTTATTGATCCTGCATCGTCAACTAAGATCCTTTTTGGTTTTGGTATCTCTTCATCTTCTGAGATTTGTTCAGTTTCTATTACTTCCTTTCTTTTATTTTCCCATTCTAAAAGTGCATCTTTTCCTTTCTTTGTGATACTTATAAATCTTTTACGTAATTTTCCTTCACTCTCTACAACTGCAATATATTTTAATCGAATAAGTTGGTTCAAAATCCTCTTTACACTTGTTTTTTTTACCATTTCGAAAATACTACTATAGAATATTTCTGAATAATCTCTTAGAATGGTTAATATCTCAATACAAACTTCTAAATCACGTTTTTCAAAGTCTTTTTCCAATACGGTATCCGCAAGATTTGACAGATCGACAGTTAACCTTTTTTCTATTTGCCAATCCAAGGCATCGGTATCACCATTTTCTGGTTTTGAAGTGGTATCTGGTCCAACGGCTGTATCAGAACTTGGTTCAGTTGATGAGTCCCCGTCAAATATACAATTAATTTTCACAACAAAAGGTTCAGGTATTTCTGGGGTGACGACAATTGCCATATTCCTTTCTAACTTTCTTAAATATTGATATTGATCTTTATTTCCTATATCCAATGTTTCTTTAGCCGGAAGTCGATCAAAGTGTCCACCCATCTGATGAATAATACGCGTTCCACACATGTTAAAAATAGGAGGATACAGGATTCCTGGATTTCTAGCTGAAATATACACATTTAAGTTGAGATCATTAAAGTCTTGAAGATAATAGAAAAATTGGCGTTTCGTCAATCCTTCAGCAAAGAAAATTGTTGTCCGATACCATTTTGGGATAACCCGCTCGGCGTCCTCAAATAAGATAGTTCGAGAATTAATAAGCTCTCTTTCCATAAGATGGTGATAAATTTTTACGATCAGCACAGCAGTCACAAAAGCCTTTAACTTAGGAGTCTGAAGATTGGAAATGTCAATCAAAACAATATCTTTAGAATCTGGGATTATTTTATCTATTTTCAAAATTTGTTCGGGTCTTATTACTGAGGAAGAGCCCTCATCAATCAAGAACACTGGTGCATTCTTTCCAGAGGTAAATGGTTTAATTATTTTATGAAGGTTTTTTAGTTGGTGTTTGCTCCATGGTTCTACTTCTGCATGAATAGTCTTATTTTCAATATATTGTTCAAGATCTCGTAGATTGGGAATTTCATTTGATTCAAAATAATGTTCGTAACAATCAATCATGAATTCATGAAGATGTAACCAATCAACTTCAGATATTCCAAAGACTACGCTAAGTGCATTTAAGAAAGATTCGGTATATTCAACAACATCTGCGCCTTCAGGGTCAAGAGGATTGAAATAACATGAGCCATCTCCATTTTCTGCAGAAGATAGTCTATAAACCTTTATATCGGGAATTTTTTCTTTTAATTTCTTATAATATCCTCTAGTATCAATTATAGTGATGGGTTCGTTGATTTTACTCAATTCATGGATTATTTTGAAGTTGGTTTCAATTCTTTCATTATGTCTACCACCAAAGACCCCGATGTTGTGCTTTAAATCTTCAATGTTTAGTCCGATAGGCTTCTTCGTGATTCTGCTTCTTGGGTCATAAATGTGGCCTAGTTCTATTTGAAAAGTATCTGAATAGGGTATATTGAATTCAGTATAACTTTCTTGTTTAATCAATTCAGGGAAAAAACTTGTTGCACTGACTATTTCCTCTAGTTTTGGGAAAGACAAAATATTTCTATCAATAGCATATCTAGGAAAATCTAGCACTAAACCCTTGGAAATTCTAATCAAATCATTATCATAGATTTCTTTGATTACAAAATCAGGAAAAATTGATTGAAAGAATAATTTGGCTTTGGAACTTGATTCTTTTACCTTGTGGACAAGATCAAAAATATGATGCGCACTAGCATTTTCATTTTCAATTTCTTCTTGAACTAAAACAATAGGTATTGCAGAGAAAAATTTTCTATCCTTTTCAACCGTTTTAACTAAGATTTTCGTAAAATTGGCGTTTTCTTGCAAAAATGAGGCTCTAAATGCAAAAGTACAATACATGAAATAGGAAATATTAAGTCCATTTTGATGACATGATAAAAAATAATCTTCCAACAACACTCGATTCTTGCTGCTAGTAGTCCTTTGAGTTGAAGATGAATTTTGCACAGCTCCATACGGAATAAATAAACAGAACGCTCGAATCACATTACCAAGTTCGACGAGTATAACGTCTTGAAATTCTTTGTGAATCCAAATTTTCGGCTTTGACACTTCTCCAATTTTAATAGGCTTCTCTAGTTGCAAAATTTTGGAACTAGGTGTTCCCTTTAATTTTGGTTCTTTTTTATTAAAGCCAATGATCTCTTGATAACCGTCAAATATAAATATACACAAAATGAATATGACTATTAGCGTCACTATTAAGTGAATTTCCGTCAATTCACCAGTGTATTTGTAATATAAATTGATTAAGACTGAGATAATCACAATCGTGCTCAAAATTAAAAGTTTATCAAATTTTTCACTCATTAAATTTACACTCCCAGAATAAATAAAATTATCATGATCATGGCAATGAAAACAGAAAGTAGAAGAGTTAGCACCAAATTCTTTTTGGTATTTTTATTATCAAAATTCTTTCCTAAAATTTCTATTTTCCCATTTAGCCTTCTATAAAGTTTTACATGTTTTTCTTCTTTTGTTGGAATTTCCTCGGTTGAGGACTTGATTAAGACGTTTTTATCTTTTCTAAAAGGATTTTCTCCCCCCAAACCAAAATAAATTGCCCACCAAGTTAAAAGCATCAAAAATCCACAAAATACAGCGAAAATAAGTGGAAAAATAAATACGTATCTTACCAAAAGGAATAAAGAGAAAAAGGATAGGATATTTCCAATCCAATAAGTTACTCCTTCATTAAAGATCCTGATTTCTCCAAAATATTGCCTAGAAAATATCCCTGATAAATCTACAAAAGAAGGAGAAATGGCTAAAATATTAGTAAAAACAATCCAATAAGTCACAATTTTGTACGCTAATTGAAATAATTTGCCACCTGGCATGGAGAGATTTGCTGCCAAAAAGGCAATAAGAGCAATCACTGAACAACCAAAGATTGGGGCAATTCCAATGATAAAATTCTTGGATACTTTTCCCTCTCTTTGATGCAATACAAAAGTATTGCCAAAGAAGCTAAAATCTTTTATTTTTACCCGACATAAAATGCATGCAATCAAATGGGATAATTCATGAACAACCACTCCCGGCATCATGAGTATTGTAGAAGCTATTGGGTGTTTGTTATATATTCTGTTTACTATCGAATTTCTGACAATCATACTTACTAATACTAATACAACAAACAAAAGAATGTATATTTTCCAGTTTTCAGAGAATACCTGAAAAAGGTTTCTAAAGTTAGTTAAATTATCCAATATGGAAATGTTCCACTGCAATTTTGCCTTTTCGACCTTTAAAATAGAATTGAATATTTTTGTGAACATCTTTTTCACTCTTTGATTTAAATTATAAAAAATAGAAGGGCAAGAATGCTAAATACTGTTAATATAAGCAGAATTGTTGACCAGGGGTTCTCTTTATTTTCAACCATATCCATAAGCCATGAATAATCAGCTTGATCTCCTATTTTCCTGCGAAACATAAGAAGTGTATTTAACATATCTGATGAATCAAACCAATCATCATCAAGTGAATCATCAAGTGCCGCAATTGGATCGAATTCTCCTCTACTTTTTATCTTGTTACGGCCACCTTTAGGAAGGATACTGCTTCCAACATAAACAACGACTATATAGCAAAGTATAGATAATAAGACGGC
Source organism: Candidatus Sifarchaeum subterraneum (assembly GCA_016292335.1). Lineage (GTDB taxonomy): Archaea > Asgardarchaeota > Sifarchaeia > Sifarchaeales > Sifarchaeaceae > Sifarchaeum > Sifarchaeum subterraneum. The sequence goes on from JAECRX010000108.1 coordinate 10,847, forward strand.
GATTGGCAATGTGAAAAAATTCAAAAGATAATATCCTGATGTAACAGCCAATATTGGCCCTCCCACAATCATTAAAGGGATTTTCCAAGGGTCATAAGCTCTGTAAACTTCAAAAAGGGCGGTTATGTCTTGCCTAGTAGGAAACATATGAAATAAAATATTCCAGAAAACCCATAAGTTGAATAAAGAAAAGAAAAGGGGCGGGATAGTGCTGAAATACGTGATCAACTTACTAAATGAAAGGGAATAAAAAACTAAATATAGACTTAAGGAAATCAAGCCGCCAAAAACTGGTGCCCATCCCAATAAAAGCATTTTCCGTTTTGCTTTTGGTTTAGGAATCCAAGCATAGTCGAATGTTGTGTATGGTTGTGAGCCAGAAGATCTATAAAGAATCCTATATTCCAGATTCAGTAGATGCGCCATTAGAACGCGGCTCCAGTGATGCATTTGATATCCGAGAAAAGTAACATAATTAATGAAATTTCTAAGAAATCGGGGCATAGCAATGTAAGTGAGTCTTAAAAAACCTATAAAAATGATAAAAGGAGATAGATCTGCTAAGATGCCAAAAGGTATCAGATAATTGATAAGAGAACCTAAATTCGGGATTAAATTCAAAGAAATCACCTAATCAATATTTTAA
>JAECRX010000109.1 GCA_016292335.1 Candidatus Sifarchaeum subterraneum
CCTTCTTTTAGGCAAAAATTTCCAAAACGAAAGGCGTTCCATACGGTTTCCGAGTCATCTGAATAGACTACAATTCCCGTTTTCAAGTTTTTACTTCCTTTTGAGCAAAATTACAAAAAAATTCTATTCCGTGTTTTAGTGCTATATCTACCATCGCTTTTGCGAATTACGCTCCAGCTTAGATAGAAATGGGGACTCAAATCTTCTGATGTCCCATCCAACTAATTAACTTTGTATATTATTTATGTATGTATACACATGCTTTATTATCTTTTGGAATGAATTTTCTTAAAGCCAGAACTTATGACTCGTTTGCAAACCTGTTTGCATCAAACCACTCTTGCTCAAGCTTGTAAATTAAGAAATGAAAACTTCATAGGATTCCTAAGCCATCTTGGTTTTTCTAAAACAGCATCAAACAGCAAAAGAAATCGCAACGAAAAAAAAAGGAGAACCATTTCTGGCAGTGACCTGAAACAGCAACTTAATAGTAGCGAACATCGAACATACATGGAAGAAAGGATCCCACATGGGAAAAACCTTCCTCCTGACCACTAAAAACTTAATAGTTACGAAGAAAAATTTATTGCCAGAGAGTTGAGAATTCTTCAAATTAAAATTACTTTAGACCTATGGCTTTAAATTTCAATTTTTCGCCAAAGACTTTCGGATCATAGATTCTGCGTCCGTCAACCAAGACAGAATCCTTTTGCATATTTTCTATGAAAATCTCTGGAGTGAGTGCTTTAAACTCATCCCAGTCCGTAACAAGTAAAGCAGCGTTGGCCCCTTTCAAACATTCTTCAACTGAATTGACGTATTTTATTTTATCCCCAAAGATTTTTTCCGTGTTTTCAATGGCATATGGGTCATATGCAATGATGTCAGTAACTCCCTCTTCGAATAAATGGTTGATAACCTTAATTGAAGGTGCCTCGCGCATGTCGTCTGTACCTGGTTTAAACGCTAAACCAAGTATAGCAATGCGACTTCCTTTTAATGTTCCCCCTAACTCGCTTTTTGCGATTTCAACTATGTGTTTTGCTTGATATAGATTTATGGACAGAACAGCATCCAAAAGTGATGGCTTATAGTCGTGTTCTTTCGCAAATGCTACAATAGCATTTACATCTTTGGGAAAACAACTACCACCAAACCCGACACCAGCCCCAAGAAACATCGGATTGATTCTGAAATCTAGACCAACACCTTTAGCCACTTCAGTGACATCAACGCCTTCTATAATTTCGCAAATGTTCGCAATTTCGTTAATGAAGGAAATCTTGGTCGCTAATAGACAGTTATTACCGTATTTGACCATTTCTGCGCTTTCAATGTTCATTCTCAAAATTGGGCAATTTTCCAAGTAATCTTTTCCATAAAAATCTATGTAAAGATCTTCAAGAACATCGCCTGATTTCTTATCATACTCTCCAATAACAATTCTGTCTGGGTTCAAAGTGTCGTATATCGCATCACCTTCTCTCAGGAATTCAGGTTGCATGCATAGCCCAAAATCTTCTCCAATTTTATTTCCAGATGCTTCAACCGCTGGCTTGACAATATTCCTTGTAGTTCCTGGTACCACAGTAGAGCGTACAATAACCAGGTGATAAGAATCTTTTTTTGGTAGCACTTCTCCGATTTCTCGTGCGGATGATTCGATATATTTGAGGTCTATAGAACCATCAGGCCTGCTTGGAGTGCCAACACATAGCATACTGATGTCTGAGTTAAGAACTGCTTCTTCTCTTCCCAGAACCGCTTTTAAATTACCTTTTTCAACAGCTTCCTTGATCATTGGCGCAACATCTTTTTCGTAGAATGGTGAAAGCCCTTGGTTGATTGTGTCCACTTTTGTCTGATCGTGTGTACTTGCGTATACTTCATATCCTTTTTTAGCAAAACAAATTGCACTAACAAGACCAACAAAGCCAGTTCCAATTATTGATATCCTTTTCAATGGGATAGCCCCTCCTTTTTAGCAATTATAACAAAAGGTGTCGTTTTGATCATGTATTTCGCTTTTATTTGCTTTGTTTTATTTCGTTAATCTTTATCCCCGAAAATTTTTATGTTCACATATTTTGTTAACATTTCAGAGACATAAATCGATCTTTCATAGGATTCTTTTTTGATAATTTTATGAAATATTGATACCGGAAAAGATTGATTGATTTTTAAAATTTTTTAAATGACATTCCATGTTATTTCTCACCGTGCAAAATATCATATAAACAATCGGAAACAAAAAAATAAGATAGGGAATGAATACAAAAGAATTTTAAAACCAATTCAAAGGGAAATTTTTTATGCGATTCAAAGAAAAAATGATTGCCGAAAAAGTAATTATTAAAAAATATTGTCAGATAGAATGTGTGAAAATAATTGATTAGATGCTTAAAATTTTTCATTATCAGTAACTAAACATATAGGAGGAAGGAGGTATAGAAATGTTTGCACCCCCTGGAGCTGGTTACGACCGTGCAATTACTATTTTTTCGCCCGATGGACGGTTATTCCAAGTCGAATACGCGATTGAAGCGGTCAGTAGAGGTACGACAGCGGTAGGCATAAAATCTAATGAAGGTGTTGTTTTAGCAGTAGAAAAAAGAGTCGTAAGCAAATTAGTAGATGAAACCAGCATTGAAAAAATTTTCAGAATTGATGATCACATTGGAGTAGCAATTGCAGGTCTCACTGCAGATGCACGAGTGCTTGTAGATCAAGCTCGCATATATGCTCAAGTTAATCGGCTCACGTATGACGAACCGATCGGCACAGAAAGCTTGACAAGGAGAATAGGCGATTTAAAACAAATATATACACAACAAGCTGGTGTAAGGCCTTTTGGAGTAAAATTATTAGTTGCAGGTGTTGATAACAATAGTGCTCCACAACTATTCATGACTGACCCGTCTGGAACCTACTGGGGGCACAGAGGAGCTGCAATTGGAGCTGGTACCCAGACAGTCACAGAATTTCTTGAAAAAGAGTATGAGATGGATATAAACCTTGAAGGAGCCATATTAATAGCACTGAACGCATTAAAGCAAGTAATTGAAGGTGAATTAGATCCCACAAAAGTTGAAGTGGCATTGGTGAAAACTGATACAAAGTTATTTGAGAAAATCGCTCCAGAAAAAGTTCAAGAGTATATAGATAGACTTAAGGCATAGAATATTAGTTTTGATGCTTAAAAAAGAGTTTAATTCAATATAGATAGCCAATAGAGCAAAAACTCGGAAAAAACAATTTAAATAAATCCAACAGAAATTTTTCAGAAGTCATAGAAGAAAGATGAAAAAAAGATTTTCATAGCAACATTGAAAAAGAATTTAATACACGGTCTGTTTAACCCCACTTTCACTCTTTTTTGGAAATAACTCTAACCTTATTTACGAGATGTCTCCCTCTCTGTTAAGTAGGGGATGAATCAAAACCTATTTTTATCTCAAAGGTGGACTGAATATTGCGATTAGAGATAAAGGTTCAGTTCCTATCTGCTTAATTGCGTGGGAAACACCTGGTGGAGTCCACATCAAAGAACCTGGTTTGAGTTCATAGACATCATTGTCACAAATAGCTTTACCAGACCCATTGGTAATAATAATAATCTCTAAAACTTCGTGAGTATGGTTTGTGATCTCTTTTCCTACATCAATCATTATATAGTGAACACCATGTAACTCGGAAAAAACTTTTGTTATCAAATCTTTCAGATAAACACCTTCCCAACGTGACGGACCCCATTCGAAATCTTCGGGATCAAGGATTGTGGCTACATTCAAGTGTATGAACCCTCCGAGAGATTTTTAAGATGATCTATTCTAGTATAATTAATCAATCTATTTTATTACACTTTACTCTATAATTGTTCTTTATTCTTCTCAATTTTTTTTTAATTTTCAGCTCCTAATCTTGATATAACATTAGAATAATTGATTTAAAATAAAAATAATAGAGAAGGACTTTTAACTAAAAACATTATTTCCTCTGCATTACCGAACTATGTTTTCGAAATAAATCTACTTTAGTTTTACTAGTCGTTATGATAAATATTGGATGATCGAAATAAGAACCTAGGGCAATCAAAACCTGAAAAAGTAGATATAGGCAGACATCAACTCACTCACAACCCATTTTTCACACATCTTCCCGTTTGTATAGTATTTTTGTTAGAAATTTTGCAATATGAAAACAAATTACTAGATACTTATAAAGAAATCAATCGCCAGATCGGTTACAATATTAAAAATGGCGGAAAATAGGTCACAAAAAAATTAAAATATGCAAAGGATGTAATAAAGTACACGATATCACAATTTATAAAAAATTCAAAATCGAGGAACTCGAATGTTTCTATACGATGGCTATTGGTGGCTCTATGCCCTGTCATGGATCTGGATTGTCGTATGGTTCATCATTGGGATACTAGTCGCTATATGGATGTACAAAGATGCTAACGCTAAGGGAGAAAATGGAATACTATGGCTCGTCATTGGACTTCTTCTAGGAATTATTGGGCTGATAATCTGGCTCTTCTACAGAAGAGGACTGTAAAAGAAAAATAGACTCTAAAACTTCATATTCTTTTTTTTTTGGTATGCAAAGGATGTAATAGAGTACATGATATCACAATTTATAAAAATTCAAAATAGGTGGAACTCTAATGATTCAAATTGATTACTACGCTTGGATGTATAGCGTTGGGGTCAGGTGGGGCATTTGGTTCATCATTGGGTTACTAATCGCTATATGGATGTACAGAGATGCTCAAGCTGAGGGAGAAAATCCAAAATTATGGTTCATCATTGGACTTCTTCTAGGAATTATCGGTCTGATAATCTGGCTCTTCTATAAAAGGAAGTAAAAGGAAACAGACTCTTAAATTTTTACCTAATTTTTTTTGTTTTTATTTTTAACGTTCCCTAATTCTGCTCCCTAGTACTCAAACTAGCATCTATCAAATTTCCTTCTATTTTTTTTTATGATTGGTTGTCGCTTGGGGCCACAGGAGAAACTCTTGGAAAAAGGAAAATATTATTCCAGCGAAAAAGTCCTCTTAAATTTTAATAATCACATTTCGAAGGGGTCTATCCAAGCATATTATTTGAGTGGAAAGCCCTTTTTCTCTCTCAAATAATTTACTAATCCCCCCGCTTCTAGAATATCGAGCATGAACATAGATAATTTTCTGAATTCAAAACTCTCATTTTTAGACAGATTTTTAATCGACCCTTCTTCGAAGTTAACTTCCAAAATGTCTCCTTCATCAACCTTTTCAGAAAGGGGGCATTCTATTATAGGCAAACCAGTATTTACTGCATTTCGGTAAAAAATCCTGGCAAAAAAATCTGCAATAACTGTACTTATCCCAAGTTGTTTAATTACCAGAGGGGCTTGCTCTCTGCTACTACCACACCCAAAATTCCCCCCTGCAACTATTATATCGCCTTTGGATACTTTTTCAGCGAAATCTGGGTCAATTGCTTCAAAAGTATGTTTAACAATTTCATTGATATTTAGAGTATCATATTTATATTTTCCAGAGATTATTTCATCAGTATTAACATCGTTTCCGAATTTCCAGACTTTTCCCTTAAACTTCATCTTTTGGCACCTTTTTCTATTTATTCTAATATCGAACGTGGATCTGTAATATAACCGGTGATAGCGGAAGCAACTGCTGTGGCTGGGGAACTTAAATATATTTCTGCATTGGGATTTCCCATTCGTCCTTTAAAATTACGATTCTGAGTGGAAAGACAAACCTCACCATCCCCTAGAATGCCAAGATGCCTGCCAATGCAGGGACCGCAGCCAGGGGGGATAATGACTGCTCCATATTTAAGAAATACTTCAATCAATCCTTCTTGGATAGCTTGGATTAAAATATTTCTGGAAGCAGGTCCAATTATTGTTCTAACTTTGACTTTTTCTTTCTTTTTCTTTAAAATTTTAGCACTTGTCTTCAGATCACTTAGTCGTCCATTAGTACAGGTACCTATAAAAACTTGGTCAAGCTCAAGGGCTTCTACTTCACTTACTGGTTTTACGTTGTCAACTCGGGGGGGCACCGCTACCATGGGTTCGATATATTCAGCCTCTAAGAGATATTCCCTCTCGTAATCTGCATCCTTATCAGGTTTAATTTCAGGGATATTTCGAACACCTTTTCCTTCCAGGAATTTTTTGGTCACATTATCTACTGGGATAAATCCCGACTTGCCTCCCATCTCTACAGCCATGTTTGTTAACGTGAACCTTTCATCCATGTTCAAATTAGTAATTGTCGAACCGAGGAACTCAATTGCCTTGTATGTTGCTCCAGCTGCGCCAATCTCTTTTGTAGTTTGCAAAATGATATCTTTTGAATAAACATAACTTTGCAAAGGTCCTGCTACTTCGACTTTGAATGTTTCAGGAACTCTTAACCAAGTCTTGCCATATGCAAAAATCGCTGCCACGTCTGTAGAGCCCATACCTGTACCAAAGGCACACAGAGCTCCATGAGTGCAGGTGTGACTATCTCCCCCAATCACTATTTGAAACGGTATCACATGATTTTCAATTAATAACTGATGGCAGATACCAGATCCCGCGTCGTATAAGTTAGGGATATTATTTTCTTTTGCAAAATTTCGAATCATAGCATGGATGTTTGATATTCTATCTGAAGGACTCGGAGATGTATGATCTATTACTAGAACTACTTTGTTTGGATCCCAAACCTTGTCTACACCCATTTTTTTCATTTCCTCTATTGCAAGAGGTGCTGTGCCGTCGTGAGCCATAACAATATCTACATCACAAAGCACGACATCTCCTGAATAAACATCTTTTTTCGTTGAAACTGAAATTATTTTTTCTGCCAGAGTTTTACCCATGGACATTCCCTTTCCCTTTACTTTTTGTTATTTCTCCTTTTTCAAACGGATGTGGTTACTTTCTGAAAGAAAATTCATTTTAAATTTTTTTTGTTTCCAAATATTTGTGGAAGAAAACCTTGCTAAAATTGTTTTAGGTATGCTTGAAAATGGATGCTGGATGCTACACACGAAAAACGGTATATGGTTGATCACGGAAATGAAGTGATGAATTTCAAAATGAATATGAATGAAAATAAGAAGAAGGGAGTCTGTCAAACCTCGCATGAGGAAAAGGAAAAAAAATGCCTGAAATAAGTGTTATGATGATTAGAAGAAAGAAATGCACTCTGAAGTCACTTTCATGAAAGCAAATATATTTATATCCTTTTCTCCTCTTTACTCCTGTCAGACGCTCCTTTTTTTGCAAAACTCCAGTAAGAGATATTATAATCTGAAGGAGCGTTTTAAAGAGGGAAAATAGATGTTATTTCTCAATAAATCAAAATAGATGACACTGAGGGGAGTTATATGATACTTAAAAACCTAATAGGTGACGTCAAAATTCCTGTTTTAGGTATGGGGACATGGGGGATGGGAGGAAGGGTTACCGCTGATAGATCACAAGATAGAATTGCTGTGAAAGCCTTAAGAGAGGGAATAAAACTTTCAATGGCACCTTCTCCCTTTCATCACTTGCTCTCTGAGCGCCCCTGTAAAGCCTTAAGAAATGGAATAAAGCTTGGAATGGCACATATAGATACAGCAGAAATGTATGGTGCCGGACATTCAGAAGAGCTTGTGGGTGAAGCAATAAAACCATTTGAAAGGGAAAAGATTTTCATAACTACCAAAGTTTCTCCTGAAAATCTAAGATTCGATGATCTGGTAAATGCAGCTGAAAGGAGTCTAAAAAGATTGCAAGTAGATTATATAGATTTATATCTTGTCCATTGGCCAAATCCGAATATCCCTTTGAAAGAAACTGTGAACGCCTTAGAGTATATAGTTGAACAAGGTTTTACAAGATTTATTGGTGTGAGCAACTTTTCTGTTAAACTATTAGAGGAAGCAAGATCATATTTGAGTAAGCAAAAAATAGTAGCTAATCAAGTTGACTATAGCCTTTTACATCGAGATCCAGAAAGAGAATTGCTCCCTTATTGTCAAAAAGAAGGAATCATGTTAATTGCATACACTCCTTTGGCAAAAGGTAGACTGGCACAACCAGGATTTAACTTATTGGACAAGATTGCAGAAAAATATAATAAAACACAAGCGCAAGTAGCTCTGAACTGGTTGATATCAAAAGAAAGGGTAATTGCCATTCCAAAAGCTGCAAAGATTGAACATTTGAAAGAAAATTTCGGGGCTATAGGTTGGCAATTGAGTGCAGAAGATATAGAAAAATTAGATACGAGGTCTTTTTGAAAGATGGTTCTTACACTCATTGTTTCTGGAAGTATTTTCGTAAAATTATTGTTTCCAGAGCAATAAGCTTTAATTCATCTCGTGTTAGTGACCTCTTTTTTTGTATAGCTGTTTTTACGACTCGATCTTTGAGTTCGTTGATAAAATCCCCGTTTAAAGCAAGTTCAGGAAAGCCAATCAATTCCAATTCAGTTTTTAGTACATGCTTGCTGGAAAACTTACCGATTACAATTTTTCTTTCTCTTCCAACATCGCCTGGGTCCATAGACTCGTATGTAAACGGATTTGAAAAAGTTCCATGGGCATGCAAGCCAGATTCATGTGTAAATACATTTGCTCCGACAATTGGTTTGTTATCGGCAATTGGGATGTGTGAGACATCTGCAACAAACTGTGACAATTCGCTAATCAGTTCGGTTTTGAAGCCAAGATCAATGTTATAAAGCTTTTGGAGGCACATAATACATTCTTCGAAAGACGCATTACCAGCTCGTTCGCCAAGTGCATTTACAGTAGTGTTAATCCATGTTGCACCAGCTTCGACAGATGCAAGTGAATTTGCCACAGCTAGTCCATAGTCATTGTGAGCGTGAATTTCAATATCAAGTCCAATTTCATCAATTAGTCGTCGTGTCAAATAGTAACTGGAACGCGGGATTAATACGCCCGTTGTATCACAAAGCCTGAGACGGTCAGCTCCAGCTTCTTTCGCAGCTAGTCCAAAGCGTTTTAAATATGAAAATTCTGTTCGGGTCGTGTCCTCAGCATTGACTGAAACATACAATCCATGATCTTTCATATATTCCACACACTCTGTCATCATCTGCACTACAATATCTCTAGTTTTCTTGAGTTTATACTCTATGTGGATGTCAGAGGTTGCGATAGAGATTGCGCAAGCATCAGTTTCACATTCCAGCACGGTATCCAAATCTTTTATACTAGCTCTAGACCACGCAAGAATACTTGCTTTTAATCCTTCATTGGCTACGGCGTGTACTGCTTCTTTCTCTTCTTTCGAAGCAATTGGAATCCCCGCTTCGATTTGATGCACTCCCACTTCATCTTGGAGTTTCGCGATAGCTATTCTATCTAGTTTGGAGAAAACGACGCCTGGGGTCTGGTGACCATCACGGAGGGTGGTATCATCAATTTTGATCTCTTTGATTATCTTCATTTTTCCTTTGACTTCAGGGAAAAAATTAATCGGAGAAACTACATATTCTACCATATTCATTTCGCCTCAATATTTGTTGGAATTATGAATTTCCGAATGTTATTTTTAAGTAATCATTTCTTTCAACACGAGTGTTTCCAGTACTATGAGTCTTAATTCGTCTCCTGTCAATGCTCGTCCCTTATTAACCGCTGTTTTTACAACTTGTTCTCTTATATCATTTAGTAGATGATCTGGAAAATTCACTCCTTCAAACATACCTTTCAGAAGGTATTTTATTGCGTGAGCCCCAGAAAACTTGCCAATGATGATTCTACGTTCATGTCCGACTTCTTCAGGAGTCATAGATTCATACGTGTATGGATTAGAGAGGACGCCATGGGCATGTATTCCGCTTTCGTGAGTGAAAACATTTTGACCAACTATTGGTTTATTGCTTGCTGGACTTATACCAGCGATTTCGGCGACAAATTTTGATAATTCATAGATTGATTCGGTTTTGAAACCTAAGTCTATTTGATATAACTTTTTTAAACACATAATCATTTCTTCAAGTGGTGCATTACCAGCTCGTTCTCCCAGTCCATTCACTGTTGTTGCAACGTATTCAACACCGGCTTCAACAGCTGCAAGTGAATTTGCCACAGCTAGTCCGTAGTCATTGTGAGCATGAATTTCTACAGGGAGACCATATTTTACAATTTCCGATGTCATATAAATGGAAGATCGAGGGATTAATACACCAAGAGTATCTGCAAAGCGAAGTCGATCTGCACCAGCTTCTGCAGCTGCTTTGAAAAATTGCCTTAAGAAGGCAACATCTGCGCGTGAAGAGTCTCCTGCGCTTGCAACAGCGTAGAATCCGTGATCTTTTACATATTCAATGCATTCAACTATCCTCTGGACCACTTCTTCACGAGACATGCGCAAAAAATATTTCATTGCAATTTCACTTGTGGGAATCGAAACAGCTACATTGTCAGGTTCAACTGCTAGAACAATATCGAGGTTTTCTATTTCTGCTGTTGACCATGCACTTACTTTAGCATTTAAACCCTCTTTTGCTATTGCTTCTACCGCATTTTTCTCTTCTATATTTCTTCCTGGCATTCCCGCTTCGAGCTCATGTATCCCGATTTCGTCAAGGAATCTTGCAATTGCAATTCTATCAAATTTTGTTAAAACAACACCAGGAGTTTGATTTCCATCTTTCAGTGTGGTATCTGCAATTTTTACTCCTCTTGAAGAAAGATTGAATTCTTTTTTTACTTCTGGATCGAAGTTGTATGGACTTACGTATACTTCTTTCATCGATATCACTCTGTTACAGATGTTTTTTGTATTGATTGCGTATTTTAAGAAGACACAAGTAAAGGTTGAAATTTTGGTAAAAATTAATTCATGTAACTTAATTTTCGTGATCGTACGCGGCTGCGTTATTCCTTCGGAACCAAAACTTTTTCATTTTTGATCTTTTTCCTTTACATATGTCAAAGAAATACTGACGTATTTCTAGTAATTTTTTGTGAAAATAAAAAGAAGGTAATAAAAAACTTTGGGTTTACAAATAGAAAATGCAATCAAAGATAGTAAACGTTTAGATTTTTGCTATTGCATTTTTCAGAGCAGTAAACTGCTCTGGTTCTTCTTTCAAAGGTAATCCGGCGAGTATCTCAACTCCAAAGTCTTTAATTTTTAAAATGTTATCATAAAATTCCTCTTCGGTTCCATAGACACAAAGTTCATCCAAGCGGGTTGTGAATATATTTTTGATTACTTCATTATCAATAACCGAGACTCCTGTACTTGGTAAAGTCTTTTGTAATTCCTGGACATCTATATTTTGTTCCCTCAACATATCCTGAGTTTTAGCCCTTCGAAGTATATATGCACCAAGTTTATCGAGAAGCCAATTCTTATCTAAACCATAAGCAAAGGGTGAATATAATGCGAATTTATCTACACCACTCAATTTTTTGATTAAACTAATTTCATTTTGAACTCTTTCTGACATCAAAAGGAATGGCACAAAGTTATATTTCTTCGCTAACTCAGAAGAAGTTTTTAATAATCCTTCACTTCCCGTGAAAATGAATTCTTTTCTGCTAATCAATTTTTCTGTCACATAGTCCGCAAGTGGAAAAAGAACTTCTCTCCCTCTCCTCTTCTTTTCCTCATCTGAAAAGTAGGCATCATTCCCTGCAACTAAGTCCACTGTCAAATGCTCATACGAATTCATCAAATCTAAAAAATTGTCAACATTCTTCTTGCCTTCAGGATTTTTGAGATAGAAATCATTAGATCTTGCTGCGAATGTGATGACAAGATTAAAGTCTTTTACATCAGTTTCAGAAAATGTGTAATCAATATAATTTAGGTGATCTCTTGTTTCTTCTATAGTAAGATTGAATTTAGACCATTCAAAATCAAAAAATACAAAATTAAGTTCAGCTTTAATACAATCCTCGACAATTTGGGTTGTTTGTAGCTTTCGGCGCTTAGCGTCTTCTCCAAAACGGCTTCTCTTAACTGCAATTCCACTTAACAAGTGGCCGAACCTCCTAAAATATGCTTTGCATCTATTTTGTGAGTATGTTTTTAAGTTCCGTTTTTCTTCTCGCTTTTTTGAAATAAAAATTAGTGAATTTTGCTTTTATTATCTTCTAAGCAATTCTTTAAAAAGGTATATTTTCGTCTTAGTCTGTCTACGAACTGTTATTTTCTTTTTTTGATGCTTACATCAAATTAAGCGAGAATACTCCCTCCTTTTAGGGGAGAGATGAATTACGACGTTTCTCACGATAAATATAATTTAGAAGCTTCTAAAGGAAGGCGTCTTCTTGCAAATAAAGTTAAAATTAAGATTTTACTTGGGTTATTAAATGATCAACGATTAAACCAGCAACATTTACACCAGAAGCTGTTTCGAGCCCCCTGAATTCAGGAGTATGATTCACTTCAAGCACCAACAGATCGGGACTTTCCACGAGGTCTACACCTAAAATTAATTCTTCAACTGGTGTGGATGAAGCATCACTAATTGCTTTAGTTGCGGCTAAAGACATTTCCCTGATCTCATCCGTAATTTCACATGGTTCAACAGTGCCTCCAAGGGCGTAATTAGTTCTCCACTCTTTCTTAGTTGGGTCTGTTTTTGAGATAGGATATCGAAACATACCTGCTTTTACATCTCCACCTATTACAAATGCTCGTATATCACGCTGTGGTGTATCTATCTTTTCTTGTAAGTAAAATATGCGATGAAGTGGCATTCCTATGCTCATCGCTTCACGATCTTCTAAAACAGCTAATGCCGTAGCCTCATCCGATAGAAGGTGGACTAGTCGTCCCCAGGATCCAATTAGTGGTTTTATTATTGCAGGATACCCCAAAGAATTTAAAGCATCCAAAGCAGACTCCATTGAAAAAGCAACTTTAGTTTTTGGATTAGGGACTCCTGCTTTAGCCAAAACAAGGGTGGTTAATAACTTGTCGCCACATATCCGATCAACATCATATCTATTAATGACATGAATGTCCATATCTTCAAGAATGGCTGTAAGATATAAGCCCCTATAATAAGAAACACACCTTTGAATAATGAGATCATGCTTTCTTAAGTCATTAAAATTGTTTTTTTTACTGCTGATTTCTGGAAAAAGGTCTTTTCCATAGATGATTTCTATATTTACTCTTCTTTTTTTGGCTTCATCTAAGATTCTTTTTTCAGTCCATCTTATGATATCAACTAGCATTCCAATTTTTGGGGACATGAATCCCACTTACTCGGTTCTTTGTTTTTATAAATTAAAACATAACAATGAGACGAAAGATTAATTTTGCTGATGGCTAATTATTCATTCTTCAATTTTTCAAATTTTTAATCAGAAATTATTTTTTGGGAAGAAGATTATTCACCCCAATCTTCACCTTCGAACTCTGCTTCTTTAAATTGGACAATATTGCCATTGACCGTTATTATTTCAAATTCTAAGCCGCAATCTATGCAGTCCAGAATTTCTCCTTTAAGGATGTCATCAGGCACTTCAATTTTACAGTTACACCCAATGCAATGTATTGGTTCCATAATTCAATATGCCTCCCTATGATCAGTAAATATAAATTTAAATGCTGGAATTAGTTCTTGATATAAAGAGTTGGCAATGATTGCCAGTTTCTCAAAGCTCAAAATATTTGAGTGATCCCAGCAGGATGGTCTAATGTAGAATTCAAAACTAGTGCCGCCGTATTTCTGGTTTCCGGGTGTTCGGAACGCAATCACCGGGGCTCATTCACTACTCCCATCCTTTTTAAAAAAAGAGTGCTTAGAATTTTAGTTTCTGATCAATAATTTAATATTGGCTTTAAAAACATAACGGTAAATGGCTTTTTCATATTGATGATAGAAGTGTAGACTAAGTTCATGAAGAATTGTAACAATTAAGTTTTTTGTGAGTGAGTTGATGTTTGTCCATATCTATATGGTTATAAGGATACTTTTCGCTGAATAAATCAGATTACTTTATGGATTTATCACACCGATGGAATTAGGGATTCGAGGTGAATGTCACCCATGCTACAACAATTTGAAAAAATCATAGTTGAAGTAGTAGAAAAAGTAGTTCCAAGCGTAGTCAGTGTATCAACGACCAAGTTGGCACGGGTCGATCTCTCTAGGGTTGTGCCGCTTAAGGGACAGGGTTCTGGCGTGATATTGACAGATGATAGTTATATCGTGACCAATGCCCATGTTGTGAGAGGGGCTCGAGATGTCGACGTGACACTCAACGACGGCCGCTTACTCAACGCCGTTGTCGTTGGTGAGTCTGCAATCAAAGACCTAGCCGTACTGAAGATTGACGCAACTGACCTTACTCCCATCGAACTCGGCGATTCCAGCTCGCTCAAAGTAGGGCAATTCGCCATCGCAGTTGGAAACCCGTTGGGACTTGGTAACACAGTCACTTTTGGCATAGTTAGTGCTGTCGACAGAACAATCAAGTCACGCCGAGTGTTCTTGGAGGGTCTGATTCAGACATCTGCCCAGATAAATCCTGGAAACTCTGGTGGCGCACTTGTTGACACTGAGGCCAAGCTAATTGGAATTCCCACTGCAATGATCCCGTGGAGTCAGGGAATTGGATTTGCAATCGCAATTGATGGAATCAAAAGTGCCTTCAACGAGCTGGTCAAGACAGGCACCATCCGGACTCCTTGGATGGGCGTGGTCGGTGTCACTCTGAACCGAGGACTGGCCGCACACTATCGTCTGTCTGTGGACAAGGGTGCACTCATAGTCCAAGTGCCGAAAGGCCCTGCGTCGAGGACAGGGATTGAACCCGGTGATATTGTAGTGGCATTGGACGGCAAGAAAGTGAACACCATGGAGGAACTGAGTGGTATAATCATGGACAAGAGAATAGGAGACAAAATAAAGTTGAGAGTTCATCGTAGGCAAGACGTCTTTGATGCGGATCTGGAACTTCAGGAGGCACCGAGGTATAGATAGAGTGTCGCTGGAAACTCTCTATCCTTTTCCGTAAGAGGACAACAGTAACCTATCCCAAAGCTTTCGTCATCTCCACAATCTTATCTGCTTTCTTTCTTAGTAGAACTGCCAAGAAGGGAGTAAAAGGTAAAGGTACCGTTAAGTTTCCCGATAGATTTGGTTGGAAAGTTAAGGACCATTAAGGGGATTGATTTTTTTTGGGATTGTCTCTTGGAGTGAGAAATTGATCTATTTATTTACAAACCACTCTATATTCGATCTATGCGAATTCGTAAAAGAGGATATGAATAAATTTTTCCTCCTTCTTGGGCTATAGAAACTTTGCACATTTATTTTATTCCCTACAAATGATGCAAGAATCCAAATTTCCATTACAAATCATATTCCGCCAATTTCAAAGGAGATTGCTTTCATGACGAACCTTGAAAAATCCCAAAAACATTATAAAATTTAATGAACACTATAAGTTTTAGTTTCCCGATGGATTTGTTGGAAAGCGGAGTTCACTCGGTAGAAATTGTTAAGAGTGCTAGTTGATTCATACTAGTGTGAAAGGATTAGCGAAGGGAAAAAGGTGAAAAGGATTGGTTAAGCTAAAGGCAGGGGTCATAGGGGCTGGATGGGCTGGGAAGATGCATGCCCAGGCCTACAAAATCAGCCCAAATGCCAATCTCATTGGCGTTTCTGATATCTCGGAAGATAGGGTGAAGAAGATAGGTGAGGAACTTGGGGTTTTTCACACTACTGATCATGAGGCACTCATCAAGAAGGGGGCCCAAGTCGTTAGCATAGCCACTCCTCAATTTACCCACTTTGAGATCACCAAATCTATAATGGAGCGGGGGGTCCACGTGCTAGTCGAAAAACCGATTACCTTAGATCTCGGCAAGGCTCAGGAGCTCGTTGAGCTGGTCGACCACAGTGAAGCGAAGCTCATGGTCGGATTCTCCGAACGGTTTCATATTGGGTTCAGCGCAGCCAAGAAGAGGATGAAACTGATAGGCAAGCCCTACATGGCCCGCGGGTGGTGGATGCACCGAGCGCCCTCAAGCAAGGGGTGGATATGGGACGTCAAGAAGAGCGGTGGCGCCATCGTGGATCTCGGTATATTCCTCATAGACCTCTTCCGCTGGTTTTTCAATTCTGAGGTTAGAATGGTTGAGTGCAGGTCGGGAAACTTTGTATTCGAGGATGCGGATTCAGAAGATTCAGCTCTGATGATGTTGAAGTTCAAGAACGGGACTTTCGCATCTATCGACATTTCTCGAATACTGCCTGAATCATTCCCAAGCCCGATAAATGTTGGAATGGATATATTCGGCTCTGAAGGATGTATGAAGGTGGATACCACCACGAGCCTCCCGCTTCAGGTGTTTACGAAGGAGCAAGTTTCGATTCCAGACCTCCTGAGAACGCCGAGATTCTGGATCGCCGACGAGGTGAATTACTTCCTGAACTGCATCCTCGAAAATAAGGAACACATGTGTACGGCAAGAGACGGAAAGATAGCCCTTGAGGTCGCCCTTGGAGCAAGGAAATCTGCAGAGCTTCACGAAAAGGTTGTCTTCTAACAATATTGTTGAAATGGTGCGGTGAATACGAATAAAACTCCAATTCGAACCCCTCCTTCTTTTTAGGCTGACTAAAGTGCAGTTTGGGCTAGAAAGGGATGCCAAAAATGATTTATAAAAAGCCCCATATCTGCTCAGGGGGAGGCTTGGGCAAGAGCGTTCGAATATCATTTGATAAAAAATTCCTTGAGTCAGAAATCCTCCACTCAGAATGCGCTAGATGGGGCGATCCAAAGGAAATTCCCCCTCCTAAGCCTATTGACCAATTGCTAAGGGATGCTTTGATCAATCCGATTGGCTCTACAAGTTTCACGTGAGATTTGGATGGAAAGTAAATGGTTGATAGACGAAATTTGGAAATAATTGAAGAATTAAAAAAACTGGCAAAATCACTAAAGGAGGACCTTAATTTAAAATTTAACGAGGAATCAGTTGAGTATCTAGAGGGATTTATAGAAAGAACCAAAACTGGATTAAATGAAGAACAAATTAATGGTCTTGTAACCACTATTGGGGCGTTCCTCGGAGAATGTATTATTAAAAATTACGGTGGATATTGGGACACAGACGCGAACGGATATTGGTGTCTTAAATTTGATGAAAAAAATATGGTTTATCCCTTTTCGAGAGTTAGAAAACAATTCGATCATGGACTTGAAGATTCAATCAGTAGCTTTTATACTGTGATTCCAATTGTTTTTAAGTTTAAGAAAAAATTAAAGAAATAAAAGATAAATACCCTGGTTTCCCAATATATTTGGTTGGAAAGCCACTCTTTTTTCTGTATATGTTGGAGGTTTTTTAATCTTGTCCGATAACGAAGGTGTATATTTTTCCGTTAAGATCACAAATATACAGTTCGTTATTTTCGTCAACTCCAAAGGATGAATATTGAGATCGGTTTTAGAAAGTTCAGTGTTGACGGTATCATTTGTGCCATCATACTGGAGAGCCCAGATCTGTCCAAATTCAAAATCACCGTAGATATAGAGTCCAATCAATTGGGGAATTTTAGTGCCTCGGTAGACAAACCCACCAGTTATAGAGTGACCCACATCATGACCATATTCCCAGATCGGTAGTTCAAGGCCAGCTGTATTGCAACCTGTGGAAGGCTTATAACAGTGTTTACCCTCCATAATATTCCATCCATAGTTTTTACCCTTTTTAATGATGTCTATTTCTTCCCAATTTTCTTGTCCAACGTCTGCTGCCCACAGTTGGTCGGTTTCTGGGTCAAAACTAAATCGCCACGGGTTTCTTAAACCATAAGCGTAGATTTCTTCTCGATATCCTTCGGTGTTCCCCGCGAAAGGATTATCACTGGGAATTCCATAGTTTCGTCCATTACTTGGGTTATCTACATCAATTCGGAGGATTGACCCGAGTAAGGTTTGTAGGTTTTGTCCGTTGCCTTTAGGGTCACCTCCAGAGCCACCATCCCCGAGAGCAATGTATAAATAGCCATCAGGGCCAAAGCTTATTTGTCCTCCATTATGATTTCTATAAGGTTGCTCAACCTCTAGGATGACGAATTCACTATTTTTATCTGCTTTATTAGGATTGTCGGGGTTGGCTTGATAGCGAGCAATCACAGTACGTCGAGGATTTGCGGCTGTATAATCTACGTAGAAATAGTGGTTATTTTCATAGTCTGGGTGAAAAGCAAGGCCTAATAGTCCCTCCTCATAGCCTTCATCGTTTACCCTGTCACGAATATCAAGAAAGACTGTTGCACTATTTACTGTCTTAGAGTTTTCAAAAACGTAGATAACACCAGCCTGTTCAAGTACAAACAGACGATTTGATTCGTCCCCTGCATGGTAAATACCGACTGGACGATCGAATGTGAGATTAGGAAATGCTTCTTCCACGGTAAATTCCACGGGTTGGTAGTCTACAGAACGATTCATTAACAACATACTAATTAGTCCTATACCTAGGAGAACAACAATAACAATTAATGTGAGAATTATTGGTTTCCATTTCACTGCACATCAACCAAGTGAATATTTGCGAAGCAGTTTATAAAGCTTCCCGATAGATTTGGTTGAAAAGAACCAAATGTAACGTTAAACGTTCGAAAAATATATTTATCTTAAAATTTAAGATATTAACTAATATAGCAGAAAAAGAAATAGATTCTATCATAGAAATTTTCTATGCACTTGGAGATAAAAAAAGAATTCTAACAATTCTTTGATCCAAAAAATAGTTTCTTAGAAAAATTTTAAATTGCATGTCCTATAGTGTGGCAGAGGTGTGAGCTAATGCCTTTTTACAATTGGAATGAAATTGAAGTAGAGGACGTTATGCCCAAAGTTACACGGAAGATCATTTATGGCGAAAGAATTATGTTAGTGTACTACGAGCTGGAGCCTGGAACAGAATTTCCCAGTCACAAGCATCCTCACGAGCAGATAGGCAATGTTATTCAAGGACAGATGGAGTTTACTTTAGGAGACGAAAAAAGAATAGTTGGTCCTGGGGATGTTTTTGTTATACCGTCTGGTGTGGAACACGGAGCCAAAGTGATAGGCGATAAGAAAGCGCTTGTAATCGATACATTTTCTCCCATAAGAGAAGATTTCCTAAAAAATAAGTAGAAATCGGACTTGAACCGATAACTCGCCCCTCTCTCTTTTTTTATGTTTCCCGATAGATTTGGTTGGAAAGACCAAATGTAACGTTAAATATTCGAAAAATATATTTATCTTAAAATTTTAGATGATATAAAATTAAATTATCAATAAATCTTATAATTTATCAAAATATTTTTAAATTTGAATTTAAGTATATTATAGCATTATGGAGGCACTTATATGAATAAAAAAATCAATATAACTGAAAAAGAAATAGATTCGATCGCAGAAATTTTCCATGCACTTGGAGATAGAAAACGAATTCGAACAATAGTATATTTGATGCAAGGGATGTCTCCAGTGGAAATCGCTGAAAAACTTGGTATTCCAAGAAGTAGCCTGCAAGTGCATATTGAAAAACTGATCCAAACATACTTACTAGAGAGAACAAGAACACGAGGAGAAAATGGACCATATCGATATAACGAAGACCTATTAACAGCATTATTGAACTTAGGTAAAAGAGCTGGAGAAATAATGTCAACATTGGAACGAATTAAAAAACTAGAGGATCTTCTCACAAGACTTAAAGTGGAAGAATATGGAATTGATGATTATGAGAAGTTGAGTGATTCTTTGATAGAACGAAGTACCAAAGAACTCGAAGAACTCAAAGAGGCATTTAATAAATCTTTGGAAGCAATTTTATGACTTTCTTAATTTTCTCTCTAATTTTTGATACTTTTAGAAATATTGAGCGGGAAGACATACCGACTTGTCGATGGTATGAATAGTGTTGGTTCCATAATGTTTTTAAACGTTTAACATCTATAAACCTTTGATGGATATACCCTATCGTGGGAACTACTGGCCGTGAGGCCTGTTTGCGCCCACTAAAGATGATACAGGAAGCTTGTTGCCCTGTCAGCGGGCAGCTAACAAAAATCGATAGACAATATCCAAACTAAGAAAACATTGAAGTGAAAAAAATACAAAAGTCTATTGAGCAACCAAGATAATGATAAATGATTTGATGCCTTATTTCTTATCCCCACTTCGTTTATCTGACAATTTCAATAGACCAAAAAGATCTAACCTAAAAAGGAATAAAGGTGTATAAACGTGGCAACCATAAGTTGTCCAGAATGTGCTGCAACTATTGAAGTAGCTGAAGATGTAATGATTGGAGAAATTGTTGATTGTATCGATTGTGGACAAGAACTTGAAATAATTTCTGTTGATGGAGCTAATATTCAAGCTCGAATAGCTGAATCTGAAGGTGAAGACTTCGGAGAGTAAACAATTTATTAAAGAGTGGTAGACCTTTTTAAATCTTCATTTATGCCACCTAACGATTCACGTCACTCGTACTTGAGCAATACAATCCGCATTAGGTGCTTACGGATTACCTACTCCGAATCCGCAGCCGTGGGGCTAGGGTCCCCTTATAGTTACACACTCTTTTTACAGGGTTCGAGCGAGAATGCTCTCTCCCTTCAGGGGGGAGA
>JAECRX010000110.1 GCA_016292335.1 Candidatus Sifarchaeum subterraneum
ATAAGTTATTTAAGTATAAACCTAGTAGGACCCTTCGTCTTGCTGGAAGATTATATCTCGACGCATTAATTTCTTATCCAAGAACTAGCAGTCAAAAAATTCCATCTTCCATTGATATCCGAGAAATCTTCAAGAATTTAGCAAAAATCAGAAAATACAAAAGACTAACTTCGGAGCTCCTATCCAAGGAACAATTAAGTCCAAGACAGGGGAAAAAGGACGATCCGGCACATCCAGCAATTCACCCTACGGGAAATAAGCCAGAGAGAAAACTTTCCAATGACGAACAAAAGATTTTTGATCTGATTATTCGGAGATTTATGGCAACATTTGGAGATCCAGCAATAAAACAAAGTTTAAGGGTCGTAATAGAACTTAACAAACATATTTTTAATCTACGTGGTAGACAAACTTTAGATGAAGGTTGGCTAAAATTTTACACACCTTATGGAGATACCGAAGAAACCCCCCTTCCTCCTGTGAAAAAAGGTATGAAAATAGAATTCTCTAAAATCGAATATCAGGATAAGTTTTCATCTCCACCACCTCGATACAATCCAAATTCGCTTATGAAAGAAATGGAAAAAAATGAGATTGGAACAAAAGCAACAAGAGCCGAAATAATAGATAAAATTCATCTTAGGAATTATGTCACCAGTAGTGGAGATGCAATGAATGCAAACGATCTTGGATTCACCGTTTCAGAAACTCTTCATAAATATTGCCCCCAGATAATTTCGGTTGAAATGACCAGAGAACTAGAAAGAATGATGGAGGAAATCAGAGAAGAAAAAAATCAACGAGAAAAAGTTCTTTCTGAAGCTAAAACAATACTTGAACCTATTTTGCTGACAATTAAAGAAAGAGAAAGCGAAATAGGCGAGGAATTGTTACAAACGACACAAAAAATTCGATGGCAACAAAAAGTATTGGGGAAATGCCCTGTTTGTGAATCAGGCGAACTTTACATATTGAGATCACGCAAAACAAGAAAAAGATTCGTAGGATGTAC
The DNA here is from genome assembly GCA_016292335.1 of Candidatus Sifarchaeum subterraneum. GTDB lineage: Archaea > Asgardarchaeota > Sifarchaeia > Sifarchaeales > Sifarchaeaceae > Sifarchaeum > Sifarchaeum subterraneum. The sequence continues at coordinate 1,013 of JAECRX010000110.1, forward strand.
TGCATATCGTGATGAAAAAATAAAGTGCACCACAAGTTTTCCCCTGCCACAAAGGGGCACTGTCAAACCTCTTAATAAAGAATGTAAGATTTGTGGATACCCCATGGTTCAAATAAGATTTAGAGGAAAAAGACCATGGAATCTATGCATAAATACCGAATGTGAGGGCAAAAAAATTCAGACAGAAAAAGAAACTGAAGAGGTTAAATAAAATAAGGAAGTATTTCTTTTTCTTTCCATTTCCCAATGAAGTTCAAGGAATCTCCAACTTTTTCAATGAGACCTCGTTGTTCAAGTAACTTTAAGCTCTCAAGATACGCGATAAATTCTGGATAAAAAATTCGATATCCTGCATCACTTGCGACAACTCGTGCATACAGTTCTCTCTCATCAATTTTACCTTGGGTTTCAGGGAAGGTGAATAGGATTATAGAACTCGTTAATTCCCTTAAATAAACTTTTTCTAATTTTTCAGCGATTGGAAACTCTTGGTTTTTTTCCCCAGCCATAAGAATTTTAGACAAGATAGTGGATAATAGTTGTTGGGCACTCTCTTGATTTAGTTGTTGATAAGCAAGACATGAGAAGGTGCCTGGTTTGGGGGAAGAAAAACCAGATGCAATTTCAACTAGAATTGCAAGTGAATCCCTTATTTCCTTTTCAACTTTTACATCATTTTGGTAAAGACAAAAACCTGTAAGTTCATGTATTACAACACTGGGCCACAGATATGTTGATGGTGCTGCTGGGTGCATTATTAAGAGTCGTTTATTGTTAATCCTTGTAATAAGGAAGTCTCCTGGTGCAACAGGGCCTAATCGTATTTCAAGGTCATCTATAGGTAAATTTAGAAGATTTTCCACCCTTTTTTTTAGGTCCCCTACTTCATTGATTCTTTCAAGAGCGGTTTTTATCAAAGTATCTTGATCATATATCATTATTTCTTTTTCCAAATACATCTTAAAGGCGAGGAATAAGGGATTTGGAGAAAAAATCTCTGGCCATTTTCCCCTCCAAAGTGAACTGAAGGCGTTGATAAAGAAGGAGTAGGCGAATGACATCGTCGATTTAAGCACTTGGGCTATTGAATCTATTGCAGCCATTCCTATTGCGTGCTTCCTTAAGACTATTTCAGGCAGTGCACGAACTGCTTTTATAGTGCGATTGTGGGAAAGTTCATTATCTATTTCTAAAATTTCGGGATATGGGTCATCTGCTTCTAACAATCTGAAAAGAATTGTTGGAAACAATTTCGGGTTCCTATAAGTAGCTAAGAACAGTATTGCTGTTTCTTGTAAACGTGAATTCACCCTTCTGACACCATTCCATCAACAAGTTTTTGTAAGAAAGCAGTTTCATCATCAACAATAGTTGAGTATTTCGCAAGCTTCATGAAGTAAAATACTTGACGCGGGTTTATTAAGATATTCTTCTTTCTCGCCATTTCGATTGCCTTTCTAACAAGAGTGGCTGCCCTCGAACCTTTTATTCTATCAACAAGTGATTCAAGAGGAACTTCGTAATCAAAGTTAACTAGTAAAAATCTCTTTTGTTGTGGAATGTCCTTTGTGAAATGCTTTTCTCCTTCTCTTTTTGGATTAGCTGTACAAATCACGAAATGCCCCGGTTTTCCTCTAATAACTCTTCCTCCAATAGTATAGGTCGATATATTTGCAGACATCAATCCATCGAGTGCACGAGAAGACATTCGACCGATTTCATCTCCAGTAACTGAAATGCCTGCAATCGCACCAACCAAAAGGGGTGCAATATCCCACAGTGCGGGGTTCTCAAAGCTTAGATCATATTTGATCAAGTTATCCGTAACTTTTTCTTCAATTTTTCCATGTGATGCAAGATTTAATAAAAAAGCGAGTTGTTGGGAACGTGCATACATCTTTGGTGCGTTAATTTCTCCGATTACTTCATCAGGCTCGGTTATGGGGGCCATATTTGCTAGAATGACTGCATCTCTGCCTCTTAGTACACGACAAAGCGCAAGAGCAAATGTGGTCTTCCCCATTCCTTCTCTGGACCAAAGACAAGGAATAGGTGACTGGTTCTTAAAACGATAATCTAATTCTACACTAAAATAATTATCATACACCATCTTGGCATATTCTAAAACAGCAGCCACAGCTAGAACAACTGCACTTCTAGGTAACAGTAAATCTTCAAAATCGACAATATCCCCATCTAATGGTTCTGTATGGTTTTCCAAAAAAGTCATTAAAGCTTTGACTGGATCACTAAAAGCCATCTGGAGTATTTTTGACATTTCATATGAAAAAGTTAAATATTCGCTCACAGTGCGTTGAGAAACCTTTGTCACTGCTTCTCTAATACTTTTCTCTTCTTCAATAATTTTGGCGAACGTGTCAATAGGATTAATCATACTTACTTCTCCATTTTTTATTTTGATCACTCATTTTTATTATGTGGGATTTTCAGACTATTGAATATCATCTATAAAGTTGGTAATCGGGTCTCATTAACTTTCTATTTTCGTTATTTCTTTTCTTATCGTATTTGTGGAATCATTAATAATTAATTTTTCTTTAAAATCAGCAGACTGATTATCCACAAATTTAGAATTTGGAATATTGTATCTATTGTATATCGTTGTCTACTATTTTTTGGTAACTAAAAAAGAAAATAAATACAACTAGGAGCCACTAGTTACCATTTCCCCGTAACTTATCCGTTTCCTTAGGCGTTCTAATTTATTGGATTTAAACTGTTTTTTAAGTGAAATGTTGAATGCTAAACCGTATGCTTGGGATGATGTTGTAGATGATTCCTAGAACATGTGGGGCCAAGGATGCCTTTGGGTCAGTGTATATTTTGTATTGGTGATCAATTCTCAGCTCTGTTAAAGTTTCATGAAGTTTTCTCGTTTCCTCAGTTAATCCGTATTCATCTCTACTTTCACAATTAAGTGCCAAGTGGACTTCTTTTAGAGCGTCTGGATTTTCTCCAATCATGTTATTAAGATCATATTTATCCCAG
>JAECRX010000111.1 GCA_016292335.1 Candidatus Sifarchaeum subterraneum
GACGCTCTTCCGATCTGACTACTCAAATTATGGCATGTCATCCAGGTTCAAGGCGGCAGCTATGGGCATACCATTTATTCCTGTGAGAGATCATGGGGGGAGTTCAATGCAATACGTGAACAGAGCGGTGGCAACAAGGTGTCCTTTCACAGGTGAGAACGTGTACCTTTTACCTGCGTGTTATCCCGATGTAGGGATCATCCACGTCCAAATGGCGGACATCTACGGAAACTGTCGGATATTCGGTCCGTTCTGCACTTGTATTGAAATAGCTATGGCTGCCAATTATAATATTGTGACCTGTGAGATGATAATACCTAACAAGAACATAAGAAGGTATCCGAACCTCACAGAAATACCCTGGTTTGCAATTGATGCGGTAGTCGAGCAGCCGTGGGGAGCCTATCCAGGGGCTTGTTGGGGCTTCCACTGGTACGATATGGAGCATTTGAGAGAGTGGGTAAAAGCCGGAAATGATTTCAGGAAGACGGGGAAGATAGATCCGTTGGAGGCGTACCTCAACAAATATATCTTCGAATGCGAAACGTTTGATAACTTCATAGGTAAAATACCCTATACGAGACTTATGAAATGTGTGGAGTTAGATGGCCATCAGCCCATAATAACGTGAGGTGATGTTAGATGGTGGAGTATAATCCATACGAGATGATAGCTTATACCAGTTCCAAACTTCTGGAGGACAAGACGACTGTATTTATCGGTACAGGTCTTCCGATGATCGCAGCTCTTCATGCTCAGAGGACTCATGCCCCGAATACGGTACTGTTATTTGAAGCGGGTCCTGTCGGTCCCATCCTAGAGCTTGGTCTTCCTATTTCGGTTGGTGACACAAGAGCTGGCATTAAAAGTTGTATGATGAAGGGTCTATGTATGGTCTTCGAACTCACTCAGAGGGGATTTATCGATTATGGCTTTATAGGAGGGGCTGAGATAGATCAGTACGGTAATGTCAATGCTACTATGATAGGAAACGATTACTTCCATCCGAGTGTGAGATTTCCAGGAAGCGGCGGTGCGGGGCATATGGCCGCCAACTGTGAGCGAACCATAATCATCATGCCCTTAGAGAAAAGGAGATTTTGTGAGAAAATACACTTCGTGACCAACATAGGGCATGGGGATGGCACCGCAGAATACAGGAAGCGTGCAGGAGTCCCTGGTAAGGGACCATGGCGAGTTGTGACACATATAGCTGTCTTTGGTTTTGACGAGACTAGCAAGAAGATGATGTTGTTAGAGGTGGCTGCTGGCTACACAGTGGAAGATATAAGGGGTAAAATGGAGTTCGAACCTCTTATACCGAAGGAAGGCGTCAAACCTATGTCTGAGCCAACACCTAAAGACTTGCGTATAATAAGGGAAATAGACCAAGAGGGGCTATTTCTAAAGAGGAGGATCAATGAGTAGAGCATTATCATCAGCAACAAGACTTAAACGCCTTAATTTATTTTCAATTTGTGTGTTATTGCTTGCAAACATCGTGTATATGAGGAGAACATATAAAAAACTTCAAAGTAAATCTGCTGTTGATCGTAGTTTTTCGGAGTTAGATACATCCCTTCAAAAAAGAAGTGACTCGAAACCCACTTCATTTTTAATTCCCAAAAAGTCACCTGTAGTCTCCTTTCTCTAAATGAGAATCAACATAAGGATACTCGGTATTACCCGATAAGACGGAAGAGGAAAAGAAGGAAGAGGAATAGCAGTGGCAGCCTATTGAGACGACGGATTAGACATAATTGATTCTTATTCTCGGCTTCAACAGCAGCCTGACATCTTGGGTCTTAAAAAATCTCTGCGTATAAAGATTAAAAGGAGGATTGGATCACTACCCATGAATGGTCCATGAATGATATCAACGCAGTATTAGAATGGACGCGCTATTTAAAAGAAGGCTATTACAAAGGCGAAAAACCAAAACTTCTGCCAGATAAAACATTTCTTATGCTCTTTTATTCTATATCGACCAGAACGCGGATCTCCTTCGAGACAGCGATGACAGAACTGGGGGGACACGCCCAATTTTTGGAGTCTAAAACAACCCTGTTAGATGCAGGCGAATCTATCAAGGACACTGCCAAAGCGATGGCAAGGTATGCACAAGGCATAGGAATACGCCTATTAGAGCCTGGCGTTGGAAACAAAGTGATTCGAGAGTATGCAAACCATGTAAAAATTCCAGTAATCAATATGGCTGATGACCGCTTTCACCCCTGTCAAGGACTTGGCGATATATTTACACTCATAGAAAAGATGGGAGATGTAAGAAACAAAAAATTTCTTGTTACATGGGCTTACTCCAACAATCCGCGATCCTAGTGTAGCGTCCAAAGCGCTATTCTTATTGCAACTCGTTTTGGAATGGACGTAACTTTGGCATATCCCTCTGAGCATTTTGCCTTAGAGCCGACCGTCATTAAATGGTGCAAAGACAACGCTGATGAATCGGGCGGTAAATTTGAAATTAGTAATGATTTGCAGGATGCCTACAATTCGGCTCATGTAGTATTTCCACGTAATTGGATGACTGCTGAAGCATTTGTAAATGAATATAGTCACCTATATATTTGTAATAGTCATAAGTGTGCAAACAAAAGAAGCACCTATGGGGAACAAAATAAACTTTTAGGCAAGAAATCACGCAAATCGAGTTAGTTACGTCTATAAAGAGGAGAAAGAGTGGAACGGCAAAGAACGATGACATTGATCCAAAACGGTTCAGAAATTCGCCCAAACACATGCCACTAGGGTGCAGTTGGTATACTTACGCCTTATTCTCCGGAATTGAATCCAACCGAAGAGTGCCGAAGAAAATCAGAATGTATGAGCCGAACAACCGGCTCTTTGCAAAAAAGATGAGCTGAATCGTGCAATCTTCTCCCTTGTTGCCCAGCACTCCTTCCTCCTAAATTTGTATAATTATTTGTTTCAGGGCCTATATATAGGAACAAGAATTATTTCTCGTTCCTATAAGTATAGAAGATCTAATAAGGAGTAAAAGAATTGAAAAACAGCTATTATCTGGATGAATTAAGAAAAATTCAGAAAGAAATCGCTAAAAAGGCGTTAATTGAAAATAAATTTGAACATTCAATTGAAACTGTAGGTGGAATAGATCTCGGATATCTGAGAAATAATTTTGAGTCGATAATTGCTGCAGGAGTTGTTTTAGATTATAAAACGATGGAAATTATCGAAAAAGAATTTCTTATACAAAAAGTAAACTTTCCTTATATACCTACTCTTCTTGCCTTTCGTGAAAGTCCATCAACAATTAATTTAATAAAAAAATTGAAACATGGGCCTGACATCCTTATACTAAATGGACATGGAATAGCACATCCTTTATATTGTGGGTATGCAACACATGTTGGCGTTTTAACTGGCAAACCAACAATTGGTGTTGCGAAAAAAATCCTTTGTGGTAAATATTCTCATGAACCTTCAAAAAAGGGAGATGTCGAACCAATTTTTTTAAAAGGAAGAAAAATTGGTTTCTTATACTTATCAAAAAAGAATACCAGACCCATTGTGGTTTCCCCTGGTCATCTCGTATCTCTTGAAACATCATTAGAAATTATTAAAAAATGTACGTACAATTTTAAGTTCCCCGAACCTTTGAGATTGGCCCACAATTTTGCTAATGAAATTAAACGGGAAATTAAGAAGAGCAAACTATTTAAAAGATAAATATAATGGGGGGTTGGAATAGTTAAGACATATGGGCTTCAAATTGTATGATTACTTAAAAGGAGACTCATCTTTCGATATTTTCCTGTTCGCAAGTTTGTGAGAGTATGAACACAATGTTTAGAAACTTATGTCTTTCACTATAGTAGCCCTGCAGACTATTTTTATACAAGTTTTTGTCTTTACTCTTCACTTTTATTTTGTAATTACCTCATCTGAAAAAATTTTTCAACAAATCATAATTTGTAATTCCTATAGACCTATATTGAGGAGAAAGAAATGGCTTGGGTGCCAGAGGAAATATCCCAAAAAAGTAAAGAAGACTTTGAAAAGACTTGGTTAGAAACTGCTAAACTATTGCCAAAACCGAAAATTGAATATCCGCTAGTAAAATTGAAAGTAGGAAAACCACATTGCATTTTTGAAACTGCGTTTAAGTTAAGAGAAGCGTTTCTTCGCATAGGATTTGATGAAATAGTTTTGCCTGTTATCCTTGATGATGTAGAAATATATAAACAATATGTAAATGAAGCGCCTGCAATTCTCGATAGATGTTATTACCTCGCAGGGTTGTTACGCCCGGATATTGGAATTAGTGATAAAAAAATACAAGAAATAGAGAAATTTTCCCCAGGCATAGAGAAAAAAATCGACGCACTTCAAGACGTTTTACGCGATTATAAGAAAGGTAAAATCGAGGGAGATGACCTAGTCGAAATCATGTGTAAGAACCTTTCAATCTCTGATATAACAGCTACTAGAATTCTAAATGAAATATTTCCAGATTATTTGGGACTTAATCCCGTTCCTACTCGACTTACTTTACGTTCACATATGACAACCGCCTGGTTTGGCACCTTAGCCGCTTTGCGATATCGGAAACCTCTTCCAATAAAGCTCTTTACTGTTGATGTAAGATTCAGACGAGAGCAACAGGAAGATCCCTCTCATTTAAGAGCTCACAGGGGCGCGTCATGCGTTATTATGGATAAAAATGTAACTGTGGAAACAGGAAAGGTATTCACGGAAGGAATTTTAAGTCAAATAGGATTTGAAAACTTTAGATTCGTTAAGAAAGAAGTTACTGCAAAATACTATGCTCCAAATTCTGAATACGAAGTTTTTGCATCTTATCCAGAGGCGATAGGTAAAATTGGCGAAATTGAAGTGGCAAATTTCGGATTGTATTCACCAGTTGCCCTTTCAAACTATGATCTTGACATACCTGTCCTAAATATCGGATTCGGAGTAGAGAGAATTGCAATGATCACTTACGGATATGAAGATATAAGAGAAATGGCATATCCACAGTTTTATGGCGAATGGGCTATATCAGACAGAGATCTGGCAGCCTTTGTTCAAATAGATAAAATGCCTTCTACGAGTGATGGATTTGAACTGATGAATTTGATAATTAGCAAAGGACTTGAGTATGCGATGGAAAGTAGCCCATGCAGTTTTACAATTTTTGAAGGGAACTTTTTAGGAAAAAATATTCGAGTTGAAATTTTCGAACCAGATGAAAACTCTAAACTACTTGGACCTGCTGCCTTGAATACAATAATGGTTTATGATGGTAATATTTTAGGGGTTCCACCCACTAAATTCAAAGGACTAGTTGAAGAAGCTAGAGAGAGGGGGATATCCACAAGAATAACTTATCTTAGAGCTATAGCAGCACTTGCCAGTTCCAAAATTGAAGAAATAGTAATGACTTCGAATGATTCCATAACAATACGTGTGAAGGTAGCAAAATTACCCAGCGATATAAACATAAAAATCGATGAAATCGGAAGGAGGTATATAACAAGTAAGAACAAGAAGATTGATATCAGAGGACCAGTGTTTATAGGAATAAGAGCTGAAACTATTTGATATGTTTGTTGTTCACTCAAAATGAGCTTGACCATTTTGGCCAAATCATAAAAATGCACAGAAAACTGATGAGGAAAATAATGATTTGATCGTTTTTATTTTTTCTACACTTCTTTTCTTTTTCGTTTTTGGAGTAATCTTCTGTTCATCTTTTCTTGAAGCAACGTTCTTTGAAAACTCATTATATCTAATAGATTTTTTCCGCTTGTTTCAATTTCAAAATCCTCAATATCTTCTTCTTTGAGACCTTGGGTAATATCTATAACTTCTTCTTCAGTTAAATCAAGACCCAAGAACTGCAGAAGGTGTTTCACGCCAGTTTTCCCCGAATATTGTCCATATACCAATTTTCTTGTGTTTCCGACCATTTCGGGGGACATTATTTCGTATGTGGAAGGCGATTGAATGACCGCCGCTTGATGTGTTCCCCCTTTGTGTCTAAATGCATTGGGCCCCACTATTGGTGCCAATACAGGAGTTGGTATGCCCGAAGATTGTGAAACAAAATGGGAGAGTTCGGTAAGCATTTCTGTTTTCACATTTGTTTTAAAGCCATATAACATGATTAAGGCCATTGTGGCATCTGCCAATGAAGTTATGCCTGCTCGTTCCCCTAATCCATTAATACAAACATGAATCTGTTCTGCTCCTGCCTCAACACCGGCTAAAGAGTTCGATAATGCCATACCTAAATCGTTATGGCAGTGTACATCGATGCTGATATCTGGAACCGCTTCTTTGATGCTTTTGACAAGATTATACATTAGAGAAGGGTGCAGACAGCCAAGAGTGTCTGGAAGGCTTAATATTTCTGCTCCTGCTTCCTTAACTGCTAGAGCAACTTCTTTTAGATAAGTTGGATCCGTTCTGCTTGCATCTTCTGCAGTAAATCTTGATTTTAGTCCATGATCCTCGGCATATTCCACAGCCACGATAGCTCGTTGGAGTGCTTCCTCTTTAGATAATCTTAGTTTATCTTTGAGATGTATGTCTGAGGTCGAAAGGAACATCGCAACCCACTCTGCATCACAATTCAAAGCAACGTCTACATCTTGGGGTAAAGCACGTAAATGCGCAATGATTTTGGAATTTAAATTTTCAGCAATGAGTGTTTTGGTTGCTTGCTGATGAAGAGGGGAAACAATAGGTGAGATCTCGATCATATTCACTCCAAATTCATCTAATTTCCTCGCAATATCTAATCGTTGTTCTTGTGTGAAAGATACACCAGGAGTTTGTTCTCCTTCCCTCAATGTAGAATCCAACAAGTTCACTTTCTTTGAAAACGTATCAGGGAGAAAATGAGGTGGACTCTCAATATAAAAGGTTGCGTTGAATTTGTCATTGGGCGATGTATTTGTATTTGTTTTCAAAGAGTTAGACCGCAATAAAAATCCCTCATCCATGATATGTAAATTTACTATTGCCACTGACTAGCCGAGTGAATAAAAATAGAATAATTCCATTTAAAATTTTTTCGCACTTTAGGGTTCGAATTACATAACTTATTTATAAATAACTCGGATTTTTTAGTTCGATTTCAGTATATTTTATAAACTTTTTAAATTAAAAAGAAAGTTCCTTGTAAAAATGGGACGCTCTGCTTTTAACCCTCAAACTCCACAATAAACTTAATTAGTTACAAAGGTTTTATAATCGTGCGAAAAATTCATCGAATTTCATAAAGGTTCCCTAAAATGGAAAAAAATCTTTGGAAATACATAGAGGTATTGTATGTCTTGTCAAAAAAGGGAGCATTCGATTCTACAATTGAAATTACTTCTGCAAATCTTGGTAAAGAAATGGGATTAAGCCAACAAACAGCTTCACGGCGCCTTCAAGATTTAGAAAAATTGGGCTGGATTTCCAGAAAAATATCACGAAAAAGTCAGTATATTCAAATTACCGATTTAGGGATATTTACACTCAGCGAAATATATTCAACCCTTCGATTTCTTTTTGAGGACCAAAAAGTGCCAAAAATCACAATTAAGGGGGAAGTTTTCAGCGGAGTCGGAGAAGGCGCTTATTATGTTGCAAAACCTAGATATCTAAATCAGTTTATTGAAAAATTGGGCTTTAACCCCTATCTTGGAACATTGAATCTTCGATTGAATTCCCCTGAAGACATAAAGGGGAAAAGGGATCTTTTTTCGTATCTTGGAATTCTAATTGAAAGTTGGACTGACGGTGAAAGATCCTACGGTTCTGTAAGATGTTTTTGTACATTAATTAACCACAAAATTATAGGTGCGGTTTTAAAGACAGAAAGAACACATTATGGAAATGATGTAATCGAAGTTATTTCGAATCTCTACTTAAGGGAAAGGTTAGGGTTAAAAGATGGAGATGAGGTCACTCTTACCATTTATCCAATGGGGATGATTGATCGAAAATAGAATCCAAACAACACATGTCTTATCACTTTTCTCCAAAAAATATCATTAAGTTGCCTACAAAAAGGTAATAAGTTTAATTTTTCCTAGATAAGCAAATTAATCATTAATATAATCTTGCTCTAAGTTCTCTGGGTTTCTAACAACCGTGAGTTTCTAAATACTTTTATTTCTTCTATTTTTTAAACTGATTTGAGTATTTCTCAAAAATTTTTTGAATTATTTTCGAGGAACTATTAAGGATTTCATTTCCATATTTCTCCAGACGAACAATTTTGACATGCAAATTTCTTTTTTTCAATTCACTTTCAAGCCATTTTATGTCTGGCCATTGATCATAACCTAAAACAATTATATCTGGTTTAATTTCTTCAATAATTTTAATTTTGTTTCCTTCGTGTCCCAGAAGGGCTTTGTCAACAGTTTTAAGGGCTTCAATAAGCACCTTTCTATGAGTTTCAGAAAAAATTGGCGGTTTTCCTTTAAATTCTTTAGTTGAAGAATCTCTTGAAACGATAACTATAAGTTCTGCTTCATCTTCATTTGCTTGTTTTTTTGCTTCCTCTAAAAATTTTAGATGACCATAGTGCAGAATATCAAAGGTTCCAAAAACGACAATTTTTGTTTTTTTATCATGGTTTTCCATTTTGCTCCTGCTCTGCTTTCTTTTATTTCAGATATTCTTTAGAATTTTCATTTATATGGATTAAGATATCAGCACAATTCTTCTCCATTCTTCTAAAATTTACAATGAAAATTCAATTTAAGCAAATAAAAATTTAAAAATTGGGATATTTTTTTGGACTGAAATCACAGGTTCTGTTATTTTATTTCTTGTTTCCCCTGCGAGAGTGGAGGTTGAAAAAATTTTCATTCCTGTTGCAATTTCGAAGGGAATAAAATTATTTACTTCAGAAGATAGCTTTCTTTCGTTTTTCAATAGCCCTTATTATGCACATAAAAATATTACTGCAATAGATCTTTATCCAAGGTATAGGGAGTTTGGAAAGCCAGCATTGTGCCCTGTAAGCGGCAAAGTGATCGAAACTAGAAACATAAAAACACCTCATCCTTCCAAATTTGAAAAATCAGGGAAAGAATCACTAATTATTATAAGGAGCGACGAGAATCCGAAAATTTGCATAAAGATTCTTCATCTATTAGGAAGTGCAAAAAAAGGAGATCATGTTGAAATCGGTGACGAAATCGGCAATTATATTAGGAGTGGGTTTTTTAGTTATTGGACAGATCCGCATATACATGTAGAAGTTCGCTCCATAAAGGACGCTATTCGAACACGAGGTGGATTTGAAATAAAGCCAATAATCAACTTAGGGCAAGCAGATACTATCGAAGAATTAGTTAATTTTAATGAAGTTAAAGGCAAAATAATCGCTGCAAAAAAAGACTACCTCTTGATTAAAATTGACAAAAGATTATTTTGTAAACGTGGATTTTTTGGTTTAAAGGCTATGATCCGAAATCAGACAGGAATTTTAGATTGCGGAATACCTCATTTTGGATTTGGAGGAGTTTTTTTAAAATCAACTTCTTCTCTTGTTAAAGGTGATATTGTGCGTGTTTGGGGGATTCCTGTTGGCAGGGTATCACATATTCTAAATCATCAAAATTACATCTTGTTTGAAGCTTTACCGTTTAAAATTAGGCTTGAAACTAATTTAGTAAAAGGTCTGTCATTATATCTTGATTTAAAAGATTCAAATCAGATAAAAATTATACCTACAGAACCAAAAGATATTGAATGGCCATCAAAAAAATCTATTAGGATTATATTAGAATAAAAAGGGAAAACATCTTCTGAATCTCTCTATAAACATTGATATATGTTTATTATCCATGTTCTACAGGGAGGGGTTTTTTTCGTTGTTTAATCTTCTCCAACTGGCAGAAATCCCATTCCCTCTTTTACTATTTCGACTCTTCTTTTAGTTTTGGTAATAGTTGATACGTGAATAATGCCTTCTATTTCAAGATCCATCAAGCATCTATTGAGCTCTGAGGGTGATACGTCTTTGAAATTCTTCTGGAGCAATTGAAATAGATCTCCGTCTAAGATTACACCTTGTCTTTTGTTAATAGCGTGAAGAATTGCATTTTTTAGGGGAATCGGATTCCAAAAATTTTTCTTTGACAAGACGGAACCTCTCTTTTATTATTCTAATGAGAAAAAATAAAATTGATACGCGTGCGCGTATTGTAAATTCAGTGTCTACTTAAACAAATTGGGTTTGAACAGGCATAGTTGGTTTCCTAAATCTCTCTGTTACTCGTTCATACCAGCGCATCATGTCTTTTGATATAGTGGGATGGATTTTCGTCATAGCTTCTTCAAAATGTCGCCATTCCACAAATTCAGCGTTTCGGTCTTCACGTAATGCTATTAGCCCCGCTTCTCGGCAAAGCACTTCAATATCAGATCCCGCATACTCTTCTGTAATGTTTGCGAGTCGGTCAATGTCCACATCTTCCGTTAATGGCATATCTTTTGTGTAAATTTGAAATATTTGCAGTCTCTCTGTTTTTTCGGGCGGTGGGACAAGGATAACTCTATCGATTCTGCCTGGTCTTAAAACAGCTGGATCTATAATATCTGGTCTGTTACTTGCAGTAATAACAACCACATCTCTTAAGGACTCTAAACCATCCATTTCTGTCAGCAATTGGCTGATTACCCTTTCGGTCACATGTGAATCTCCAAAACCTGATCCTCTCCTAGGAGCAATTGCGTCAACCTCATCAAAGAATATGATTGTTGGTGAGGCAATTCGTGCCTTTCTGAAAACTTCTCTAATTGCTTTTTCTGATTCTCCCACCCACTTACTGAGGACTTCAGGCCCTTTTATGCCTATAAAGTTTGCTTGACTTTCTGTAGCTACTGCTCTGGCGAGTAATGTTTTCCCACAGCCAGGAGGTCCGAAAAGTAATATTCCTTTCGGCGGTTTGATGCCCATTCTTTTAAATGAATCTGAATCCTTTAAGGGCCACTCTATTGCTTCTATTAATTCTTGTTTCTGTGCTTCCAATCCACCAATATCTGACCATCGGATATTGGGAACTTCAATCAATACTTCACGAATAGCAGAAGGTTGGACTTCTTTTAATGCATTGTAAAAGTCTTCCATATTTACTTCAATTTTTTCTAGAACTTCAGGTGGTATTACTTCATCTTCAAGATCAATTTCAGGTAGGAAACGTCTTAGAGTCTTCATCGCAGCCTCTCTGCATAAAGCTGCAACGTCGGCACCGACAAAGCCATGAGTAATTTCGGCCATAGTTGGTAATTCAACGTTGGCAGCGAGAGGCATGCCTCTTGTATGTATCTGAATAATTTCGTGTCTACCCATTTTGTCTGGGACGCCAATTTCAATTTCTCTGTCAAATCTGCCTGGTCTTCTCAAGGCTGGATCTAGTGCATTTACACGGTTAGATGCGCCAATCACAATAACATTACCTCTGGCAACTAACCCATCTAATAGTGCAAGGAGTTGTGCTACAACCCTTCTTTCAACTTCTCCAGTTACTTCTTCTCTTTTAGGTGCAATAGCATCAATTTCATCAATAAAAATAATACTTGGAGCATTTTCTTCTCCCTCTTTGAAGAGCTGGCGAAGTCGTTGCTCTGATTCTCCATAGAATTTACTCATTATTTCTGGACCATTAATAGAAATGAAATGGGCGTCTGATTCATTGGCAACGGCTTTGGCAATTAAGGTCTTCCCACAACCTGGTGGACCATGAAGGAGGACTCCCTTTGGTGGATCAATTCCAAGTCTTTTAAACAATTCTGGATGTTTCAGGGGAAGTTCAACCATTTCTCTAATTCTCAGGATTTTTTCATCCAGCCCTCCAATATCTTCATAACTAACTCTTGGCACAGTTGTATCAACATCAGGAACAGGTTTATCACTTACGCTTAATCCGGTAGACTCAGTAACTAAACAAATACCCCTTGGATTGGTAGAGATAATGACGAAGGGAATTGCGCGTCCAAGAATGGGGATTAGGACATTATCTCCACGTGAAACTGGATATCCAAGAAGTTTTCTTTTCACAAAGTTCTCAAATCCATATTCTGTTGAGATCGGAACAGACGTTGGGGCGATTGTAACTGAGCGAGCGGCCTTAACTATTGCTTTTCGAATAACAACTTTTTCTCCTAAAGAAGATCCGCAGTTTCTCCTTATGATTCCATCCATGCGGACAATACCTTGTCCCTGATCCTCTGGATAAGCTGGCCATGCAATTGCGGCTGTCAATTTCTTGCCTTCTATTTCAACTACATCGCCAGTAGTCACGCCAATCTTTTTCATAGTTGCTCCATCTATTCGTACTTTTCCTCTACCGACATCTCTTTGTCTGGCTTCCGAAACTCTTAGCTGAACTTCTCCTTTTATCAGTGTTCTTACACCTCCCCTCATAGGGGGCTCTTATGTGATATATATGTCCTTATCTGAGTTTTTAGGTACCTCCAGTCTCTTATGTGTTATATTTGCCATTATCTGAGCTTTTAGGTACCTCCAATCAATTAAGTTACCCCAAAACATAAATTGTTTTTGCTTTTGGGAAAAGATACCTTTTTAAGTATATAAATAAATCATCCCTGCACCGTCTTTTGGGACTGTAGGGTATGTCTGATAATGCAAAGAGTTTTCCAATTTTTTCATGAATCTTTGGTTTTAACTTCATAGTGTGCTAGCCTAGGAGATACGAACCACTGTCCACACCAAAGTTCATCTTGTTTCCAAGGGCTTGGCCTTCACCAAAGGCAATATCAGCTCTGTAGGCTCCCGAAGGTTCTATAATCATCAAACTCAAAGGATCAACTCCCACAACCGCCAGCGCCTAACACGATGAATTTCGTCAATGATGGTGTGAACCTGCGCGATTTGACACCTTGACTACAATAAACTTTATATGTTATGCTTGGCCATAATGGATGTATTTTTGAGCGTACCAACAACAAGAGGAGTTTAGCCTTGAAGAGACCACAACTTTTTGATTGGCATAAGAAATACGCTAAAATGTTCGAATTTATAGGCTGGGGAATGCCTCTTCAATATAAAAGCATCATCAAAGAACATATGGCAGTAAGGGAAGGCGTGGGGCTATTCGAAGTCAGTCATATGGGACGCTGCTACGTGCGTGGAGAAGGCGCCACCCTCTTTCTTGATAGTATTCTTCCACGGGACATTTCGCCCTTGGTAGACGGGCAAGCCGCATATACGTTTGCGTTAAATGAGCATGGTGGCTTTCGTGATGATTTGGTTATCATCAAAAAGGGACCAGACAATTATTTTATTTTTTTTAATGCTGTGAACCGAGCCAAAATCGCTGCATGGTTTAGTGAACTAATTCTTTTTTTAAAGAATTTTGCGACCTTGGATCTTAATTTCGTAGATATTGGAGACAATTCAGCTACGTTTGCCCTTCAAGGTCCACTTGCTGAAAAAACTCTTCAAAAACTCACTAACACCCCCCTTCCGCGACGCTGGCGCGCTATCAAGTCGGAGATCTCTAACGTGACTGCCCTTATTTCAAGAACGGGGTATACTGGAGAAGATGGTTTTGAAATAACGGTTTTTGAAACCACTTACCAAAACCCAGAAAAAGCGTTGACCGTCTGGAATAGCCTTCTTGAGGCAGGTGAAGAATATAACATCCAACCTTGCGGGCTTGGGGCGAGAGATGTCCTCAGGCAAGAGGCCGGCTTATCGTTGTATGGGCAAGAAATTCACGAAAATGTGACGCCTCTTGAAGCACGATTGGACTTAGTTCCTTTCTTTAAGCTAGACAAAGAAGCCTATTTCCTAGGAAAGAATGCTCTTCTTGCCAAAGCGGAAACGCCACCCGAACGGCTTCGGGTAGGTTTCGAACTGACCGAAAAGGGAATTCCACGCCATGGGTATGATTTAGTCCATAGAGGTGAAAAAATAGGCGAAGTAACCAGTGGTACCTTTTCCCCTATTCTAAATCGAGGAATTGGAATGGGTTACGTCCAAACTGAATATTCCGGACCAGGAACAGAGTTAGCGGTTGTAATCCGAGGAAAACAGATCGGTTGCAAGATCAGAGAGTGGCCATTCTATGACGAAGACCGCTACGGATATACCCGAAAATAAACTATTCCACTCTGACGGACGGAGCTTCTTGCGAAAGGTGCTCACCGCCAAAGGGAGGGAGCCTTATTTGGAACGGGCGATTCAACCTTCCCACAACTTCCTATCCAGATGGATTCAGAAGTTACGAGGATCTGGTTGATAGCTCCATTCACATCGGCATTGAGGACGACCCGATACCACCGAAACCATAAAAGGGGAATGTGACAATGTCAAGCCACATATTAACATCGAAATTGGTAATTGGCTGCTAAACACGCGTTGCTCCTTCCACCTGTATTTCGCTGATTTCTTCTTGAGAGATCAATAATTCTTCGATTTCATCCAAAATTCCACCGACATCTCCGACTATAACATTGAGTTTGAGTGCAACAAGCCCAAAAGCAATAGGTTCTTCTTGAAAACTGTGAAGAGATGAGCCTTCGGGCAGGATATTTTTTATCTTTTCTTTTAATTGATTAAGATCGGTTTCTATACTCTTAGGAAAAATTTTGATGCTTGCAAAGACCTTACTCATTTTTATTCCTCCTTAAAAATAATTTTGAATCATTTTTTCGAATATAAATAGCAAAAATAGCAAATACAGAAAATTATGGCCCTCTAAATCCACAAGCAGGGCATGTATAAAGACGTCCAAAAATTCTGCACTTTTCACATCGCGTTATCGTGATTTGACCACAATTTGGACAGGGGAATTTTGCACTACCTGTTTCATCTGGAGTTATTACCTTTCCACAGCATGTACATCTGGGCATTACAATCCTACTCAAAGATTCCACCTTTATGCCATTCTTTTATCCTCAAGAGCCTTTCATAACTTTCTTATAGGTTGATTATTAAAGATTATGATAAGTAACCGGAGTTAAAATTATTGTACTATTAAGTGTTGTGTGGGTAAGTTGTACCCAAATTAAAAACAGAATTGTTATTCTATTTTAGAAAACCATTTTTCCAGACTTGCTTGTGCACCTACAATTTTTGGTTTTTTAAATCTTTCCAACGCCTTTTCTACTCTTGTTTGTGAAAATTCATACTCTTCGCAAAGGATTTCTTTTATTCTGTTTTCGTTGGGATCTTCCCATCTTAGAAGATAATTTTCTGTAATCTTGGGTTTGAGAAAAATTTCTCTTATTTGTTCTATTGGGGCATCGAATTTTATTTGTTTTGCTTTTAAGATTTGTTCTAAACTTTCATACTGTTTTATCAATTTAAGTGCAGTTTTGGAGCCAATTCTGCGGATGCCAGAATTGTAATCGGTTCCTACCATAATTCCTATGTCAATTAACTGTTCTCTTGTGATTTCTAATGTATCCAAAAGTTCTTCCAGATTGATGATCTCTGGATTTATTTCTTTAAATTCTTTCTTTCTTGGTATTTTTCTTTTTCCAGAAATTGTAAGATTCCTTACAAGTCTTTCTGCACCGAAGAGTAGGCTGTCATAATCTTGAGAACTAGAACACCAAACATCACCTTTTTGTGTCATGAACGCGGCTTGGGCTTCTCCCTCTGTGGGTGCTTGGACTTGTGGTATTCCTATTGCGTTTATTAATTCCTTACTATTTTCAATCATTTCATCAGTTAACTTGGAGGATGCTTGGGCCCATTTACTTGCTTCTTCGATATCTCCGATTTCTAAAGCCTCTTTCCATTTCAATGTTGCCTTTTCTCTCATCTCTTCTCTTTCTATAACTGTTTCTTTTTTGAGGAGTGGAGGTTCTCCGTCAAAAATAAAGACAGGTCTAATGTTTTTTTCCAGTAAATTAACGGTCCGATAAAATATACCACTTAAATGAGATGTAATCCTACCCTGCGAATCTTTAAGAGGTGTTCCATCAGGTTGCCGTATACGGGCTAGGAATTGGTAAATTGTGTTCATGCCGTCAAGTGCGATCTTTTTTCCACTCAATTTTTTTAAACTTATTTCTGCCATTGTGCAAATATCTCTAATCTTTACACCCAATGCTTCATTCTCCTCTTATGAAAGTAATTTTGAATGGATGATAACGTTAGAAACTTTTTCTAGATTTATCTT
This sequence comes from Candidatus Sifarchaeum subterraneum, assembly GCA_016292335.1. Taxonomy (GTDB): domain Archaea; phylum Asgardarchaeota; class Sifarchaeia; order Sifarchaeales; family Sifarchaeaceae; genus Sifarchaeum; species Sifarchaeum subterraneum. The sequence goes on from JAECRX010000111.1 coordinate 16,152, forward strand.
CTTCCTAATTTTCGGATTGCCAAATTGCTGTGTTGTATTTATTTAGGTGAATAACCATATTTTCCTATAAGAGGAACGAAAGCGACTCCACCATAGTTTTGCTTCTTAAATTTCTTCTCCGAAACTCTATCTACTATCATCAAATTTTGATAAAAGTGAAGGTTGCCTACAGGGATAACCAATCTTCCTCCGATTGCAAATTGGTTTTTTAGCGGTTGTGGGATTTTTGGACCAGCTGCAGTGACTAAAATTTTGTCATAGGGGGCTTTTTCTTTATAACCCTCGGTTCCATCTCCAAGAATTACTGTAACTCGCTCTGAGTAACCTGCTTTTTCTAAATTCGCTTTAGCTAATTCTACTAGTTCAGGAATACGCTCTATTGTGTATACATGCCCTGGATTTTCGCTTTCTAAAGGTGCAACTATTTCGGCACAAAGCGCTGCATGATAACCACTACCAGCACCAATTTCCAAAACTTTTTCTCCTATCTGTAAATCCAAGAGTTCGCACATGATAATACACATGTGGGGAGCAGAAATCGTCTGACCTTTCCCTATTGTTAAAGGAGTATCATTATATGCTAATTTGATCTGGCTGGGAGGGATGAATTCTTTTCTTGGAACTTTTCTGAATGCTCGAATAACTTGTTCTGACTTGAGTGTCCCATTTGAAGTAAATCTGGCTATTAGCATTTCCTTTTTGTTCTCTAGATCCAATTTAGCCATTGTAAACACCGAAAAGTATCTGGCTTCAAAAAATACTATATTATGTCTAACTGATTTAAATATATTTATTTCATAATGCGAGATTACTCACGAAAATTACTACACAAAATGTGAAGATGTACTAAAAAGGGGTTACTAAAAATTCAGAAAGAGGTAATTAATGCAAAAGGCCACCCAAACATTACAGGAAAACATAGATCCACGTTTGAAATAACTAAAGAGAAGCATTTAACTATAAAAGGAGATTGCATACTCGCAGTGTCCTCTGATAAAGGTCCAAAAGACTTCAATGAATATTTCAAACGCGAAGCAAAGAAAGGAAGAAAAATCAAACTTTCTATTGAGGCGGAGGAAATGCAAGAACTCGTTTGTGGAAGAGGACATCCCAAAATGTCTTTTAAGAGTCCAATTGCTTTAATTTGTCGGAAAAGTAATTTTGTCTGTGAAAAGACTATCATGGTTTCAGCAAATAAAGCTGCAATTGATTTCGATCGGAAATTCATTAAAAAACTTCAAAATCCTTACATAAATGTTAAAATAACGCTTGAAATTCTATAATTTTTCTTTTATAGAAATACCGCGAAAAGTCCCACCGACTTTTCGGTGAGTAGTTCACTCGATTAATGTATCAACAACTATTTGATATGTAAATGGTGCGACGGTTTTGACTTTTCTGCATTCCAAGACCTTTACAACGTTTCTCCCGAAAAATTCCACGGTACTAGTTATTTCTCTAATGGCTTTTTCTTCTGGAGATGGCTCCTGTGAGAAACAATAGTAATGAATAACTCCACCTTCTGGTTTTATTGCTAAACAAGCGACATCTACAAATTCAATGCTTGATTTTGGAAGATCCATAATCACCCTGTTCGCCAATCCTGCTAAAGAATCTGGTATTATTTTTCTCACATCACCATGAATAGGGATAACTTGTTTCTCTACTTTGTTAATCAACACATTCTCTTTCAAACAAGATATTGCATCAGAATTGATGTCAATTGAATAAATAACCACTTTATCAACTTTTTTACCAATTAAAATAGAAAATGGGCCAACTCCCGCAAACATATCGATAATTGTTTCCCCTTGTTTTACTTGTGATGCAACTCGGTTATGTTCATTGCTAAGCCTTGAGCTAAAGTAGACTTTGCTTAGATCTATCTTATATTGGCAGCCAAACTCTTTATGAACAGTAGTTGTCTTTTTTTCACCAGCCAGATGCTCAAATTTCCTTGTTCGAAACACATCGTTGGCTTCTCCTATTTTGCTAAATTTTGCCAACACAGTATGAATGTTCTTATGAGTCTCCAAAATTGCGTTACCAATTAATTCCTTTTCACTTGATGAAAATTCGGGAGGAATTTCCATTATAGCAATATCTCCTACTATATCGAAGGAGTGAGGTAAAGATGAGAGTTTTTCAAATGATATTTCATTTTCGAGTGATTCAATAAAGCCTTTGGGCTTTCTGATTGGGGTTTTAAATGTTTTAAAACAAATCTCCGCTCCTTTTATTTCTCCAATCTTGTTCATTTCTTGAGAATTTGGTTTCTTCAACAAAGGAAAGAAGAGATGATCTTTATTCCTCTCAATTTTAACAGATACATCGAGTAAATTTAACTTAACAAGGAGTTTTCGGACCTTTTCTCCTTCTTCCTTGGGAGATTTTAGACATAATGTCCTTTTCATAACTAAGATCACCAAAAGATCTTCCAAATTCAAAAATCGGAGAGGATGTTCGACAAAAGCAGTTTCCTCAAAAAATAAATATATTTTGACGGGCCTGAGGGGATTTGAACCCCTGACCAATGGGTTAAGATTATGGCGACCATCCTATAAGATGGAAGTGCCCA
>JAECRX010000112.1 GCA_016292335.1 Candidatus Sifarchaeum subterraneum
AAACCATAAAATGGAGTAAGAAAACTTCCACTTTGAAGTGAGGGAGGAATTGAAGGCCATACGTCTTTTATACTCGAATGTCCGTTTATCATAACTCAAGAGCTCTTATTAATTCAGGAATTCCTTGTCCCGTTTTTGCGATTGTAGGAATAACTTTTATTGATGGATTTATTTTCTTAGCATCTGCTGTTAATTTTTCTATATCAACTTCCATGGCTTCAGCAAGGTCTATCTTATTGATTATTAAAATGTCAGCCATTTTCATAATTACAGGATGCTTTATAACAACGTATGGCCCTTCAGTAACACTGATAACTACAACTTTAATATGGGTTCCAAGTACAAAATCAGCTGGACAAATAAGATTTCCCACATTTTCTATAAAAAGGAGATCAGTATCTTTTAAGGAGATTTCTTCAAGAGTATGTTGTATCAAGTGAGCGTCTAGATGACATTCTCTTCCAGTATTTATTTGATATGCGGTGACTCCATGTTTTTTGACTCGTTCTGCATCTATATCAGTTGAAATATCTCCTGCAATCATCTTTATTCGATATTTTTCTTTCAATTTTTCACAAAGAACTTCAATCAAAGTTGTCTTTCCCGATCCAATAGCTCCCATTATGTCAATTGCTTTTACATTGTTTTTATCCAAAAGTACTTTGTTTAAGAGTGCAATTTTTTCATTTGCTTTTATCAAGTCAGCTTCAATATCAACTATTGAGTGATGATTCAATTAAAGCACCTCACTGATCAATTTTGAATTTCCATTCATTAGTTTTTCTTATTTCGATATCTACAATGAATACGATAAAAAACCATGTTTCAATAACAAAATTCTGAAATTTTTTAAAACAAATTTTTCGTGGCATACATGTGAAACTTTTTCTTTGTTTTTTTTTGGAGACCTCTTTTCCATTGGAGTGTTTGTTTTCTAGGTAACAGGGGGATAATAGAGAACATATTTTTGTAGTGAAGACCTTATAGGAGGAGTGTCAAACTTATATTGTTAAAAAATAATGAATCTGATTAAATTGCCCCCTGAATCCAGGGTTAAAAAATCTTTGGGCTTAGGCAATTTTACTGGTGAGTCACTGATCTTGCTGAATCAGAGGGCAAGAGAAAAGGTCATGATCACGTTGTCTGATATTCTGTTTTGGAGAAAGAAGTTCTGCGTTTGAGACAGGAAAACAAGCCTCCGTAAGAAAATTTGAATTTGACTTCATGAATTTCCAGCAACCCTCTCACTCCATCACTATGGAAATTTTCCCATAAATTGTCTATTCAAAAAACTCTTGCAAAAATTCAGAAATCAGGGGCAAAAATCCATAGGAAATGCCCCTCCCCTAGTGCAAAATCTCGCCTTTTTCCCTTTAAAACTTCAGGAAAGGTTTCTAAAAATCCGGCACCGAAAAACTATTTTTATGACACGTAAAATTTGTGTTAAAACAATTTGATTGTTTGTTTCTCTTTATTTAACGAAATAATTGAGAAATAACCCCTAGTAGAAGGAGGAATTATTCTGAAGGAAAAAGCACACAAATCTTCAAAGATACACGACACCGCTTTTGTAGATGACCAATGTGTAATTGAATCAGACTGTACAATAAACAATAATTGTGTATTGAAAGGAAAAGTGGAACTACAAAAGAATGTTTTTTTAGGATATAATGTAATTATTTACGGTCCAGCATTAATTGGAGAGAATACATACATTGGAGAGAATAGTGTTATTGGATATCCTCCCAGAAATTTGCTTAAAAAAATGATAAAAGAAAATGACGATTTTTGCAAAGAAAATTTAAAAACCGTGATTGGAAGAAACGTAATAATCAGGCCCGGTTCCTGTATTTATGCTGGAACGACTATTGAAGACGATGTAGAAACTGGACATAACATTATGATTCGCGAAAACACCATCATAGGAAAAAAGACTTTAATTGGAACAGGAACGATAATTGACGGCTTTTCAACGATTGGCTCAAGTATTTCAATTCAAAGTGGGGTTTATATTCCCGCCAATGTTGTAATTGAGGACAAAGCTTTCCTTGGCCCTTTTTGTGTTCTAACCAATGATAAATATCTAATGAGGAAAGAATATGAGCTTAAAGGTCCTGTCATCAAAAATGGGGCAAGTATTGGTGCAAATGTCACAATCCTTCCCGGATTAGTAATAAAAAAGGGCTCAATAATTGGAGCTGGATCTGTATTAACAAAAGATACTACGGAGTTAACCATTTTCGTTGGGAATCCCGCCAAAAAACTTAAAAAAGTTCCAAAAGATTTGATTGTTCCAAACACGCGAACCATTAGCTGACAAGTCAACAAGCTTCCTGCATCACTGACAGGCAACTCAACCAAGTCTCACGTTCCGCAGTTCCTTCGATAGGGTAGATTTACCACAGAGACCTGGGCGTTAATCGTTAAACGTCAAACGTTGAAAAACATGACTGAACAACGCGATTCATCTCATCGACAAGTCAGTTTATCCTCTTTTGAAGTCTTATAAATCTGCTTTGGAGTTTGTCCCAAAGTAGAAATCTTTAAAGATTTACCTATTGGGAAATTTTTTAAATCCAATTAAAAATCAATAAGCCAGACCAAGATAGTTGTTAAATATCCGAGCGAGAATGCTCTCCCGTTCGCGGGGAAGATGAATTGCGTTTCTAAAATACTCCACAAGATTTTACATAGGGATCACACCGATCGATGGTATGTTATTATTCCACAAAGAGTCTATCGAAAGCATTAGGTATAGATCCATTTGTGAGAAGGATTTTCTATGATGAGAAAACAGATAATATGTCTGCCACTTATTTGGATGATTATAATATTTGTGGCACTTTCCCCTTTAACAGTTCAAGGAAAGTTTGATCCTCAACAAGACTTAAGTACTTCTACTTCCCTTTCCCCTGAAATTATGCAAGATTTTGGCGAAGATTCATTTGACGTTTTAAGAAATAAAAGGATAATAATGATTACCGAATTTGGCGTAGTAAATGTAAAGGATAACCTCACTATAAAAAACACAGGTTCCGATGTTGCCTCAAAATTCTATTTTGCGATTAGAAAGACTCTGTTGTCTAACTTATCCTATTATAAGGCTTTCTATGGAAACAATACTGAACTGAAGATTACACAATTTGATGAAGATGAAGCATACGTATACATGAGAATTAGTCTTTCCCAAAATTTGAATCCAGAAAGCGAATTCAATTTCCAATTACTCAAATCTTTTACAAATTTGATTACCTACGATCACAACCGATCTAAAGTCTCAGGAGATCAATATCTTCAAATGAGGATGAATCTTTATCCTATCGTTCCTTATAGAATTATAGAGGAAACCACATGGATATTTTTTCCAAAGGGAGTAATTGAAACTGACATTGATTCTTATTCTCCTCCCATTGGGACATTTGACGAACAACAACATAAATTATCTTTTCCTGTTACAGAAGTTCCAAAGGTAACTGATGAAATCCTTTTCATCGAATATAAATTTAATACGCCACCAATCAAATTCAAAGATGCAACACGAAATGTAGAAATTGATCCTTGGGGATATATCTATGTAGAAGAAAAACAAATTTTAGAGAATCTAGGTAGAAATACATCTAGAAACGATCCTTCCCTTCCCTATGCACTACAAAATGTCGTCTTTTTGCTTCCACCAGGATCCAACAATATTTCAGCGACTGACTCTGTAGGTAATCTGACAATAGATGTAGAACAACCAGAGAATGTCACACATCCAGTGAAGATCATAGTAAATTTGAGATATGCATTATTCGGTGGATACATTTATCCTTTCACTCTTAATTATCGTTTCAATTTAGAAAACTTCACCAAACTTGATGGAGACACCTACACAATAAGTTCTTGGCTCCATTCAAAAATTAATTGTTCAATGGAACCACTTACCGTAAAATATTTGCTCCCAGAGGATATATTCAATGTTTCTGCATCTGCAGAATACGATTTTAATTATAAAATAGAAAAATCACCTTCAATTTTCTTCTTAAGTGAGAAAAATGTAGTCGTTATTGAATTTGATCATGCCACTCCTCTTCACAATGTCAATATCACGTTACAATATCGCTTTGCTGACATTTTCCTATATC
>JAECRX010000113.1 GCA_016292335.1 Candidatus Sifarchaeum subterraneum
ATATTGAAATATCGTTATATATATTGAAATATCGTTATACAAAATTAATTTATATTTATTTGCAGTAAATTAAGATGAATGAGATTGCTGTAAGAGGTGAAAAATCCATTGGTTTATGTGGCACATCCATTGGATCCACTCTTTCATCCTGAGAGTGTTGCTATCATTGGAGCTTCTACAACTCTTGGGAAAGTTGGTTATACCTTATTAGAGAACACAATCGATGGTGGGTATAAAGGAAAAATTTTTCCAATAAATCCAAACGCAGAAAAAATTCTTGGATTAAAATGCTATAAAAATGTAAAAGAAATCGCCGGAGATGTTGAACTTGCCATATTCTCAATTCCTGCGAAATATGTTCCTACTGTTGCTGAAAAATGTGGAGAAAAAGGTGTTAAGTTCATCCTAGTCATCACAGCGGGATTTAAAGAAGTAGGATCCGAAGGAGCTAAACTAGAGCGAGAAGTTGTAGAAATATGCAAAAAATATGGGATGCAGATGGTTGGTCCTAACATTCTTGGGATCGTAGAATGTTTCTTATTAAACAATTGAGAGTAAAATTCAAATCTATCTAAAACCGTAAAAGCGATAAGCGTGGATTTTATTGTTAAATAATCTGCCGCGGGGGTAGATCTTGAGATGAGAATACCTGAAATAAGGCCGTATGTTATCGACAATCTGAAGTTCATGTTTAAACCCGATTCTATAGCTGTGATAGGTGCTTCGAGGAATCCAAAGAAAATCGGGTATCAGTGTCTCAAAAACCTGATCGATAGCGGATATAAGGGAAAGATATTCCCGATAAGCCCATACGCAGATGAGCTCCTGGGGTTAAAATGTTATCCGAGTATCAATAATGTGGAAGATGATATAGACTTAGCGCTTGTGGTGATTCCTAAGAAGCTTACAGAACAGATAGTAACAGAATGTGCTGAGAAACGCGTTAAAACGATCGCGATGATCACGTCTGGCTTCAGTGAAGTGGACAACAAAGAGTTAGAAAATAGAGTAGTGGAGATATGCAGAAAAAACAAGATTCCGCTCTTGGGTCCAAACATTGTCGGCGTAGCCGACACTTCGGTGAAGTGTAACGCGAGCTTCTGTCAGTCTCTCCCATATCCGGGTCACATAGCATTTATCTCCCAGAGTGGTGCACTTGCGATCGCACTGGTCGGGTGGACTTTGAAGTTTAAGATCGGCCTATCAAGCCTGGCCAGCATCGGCAACAAGGCGGACGTTGACTTTTCAGAGCTGATCCTGTACTACGCTGAAAGAGATGAAAACACACGTTGCATCTGCATGTACATTGAAGGAATAGACGCTGGCCCAGAGTTCATAGAATCCTGCAAAAGGGCGTACGTTAAGAAGCCTCTTGTGGCTTTGAAGGCCGGTATCTCGCAGCGTGGGACGGTTGCCGCGATGTCGCACACAGGCTCACTTGCGGGTAGCACAAAGATTTACATGGCTGCTTTTAGGCAGGGAGGCGTGATTCCTGCTGAAAATTTGACCGAGATGTTCGATAGAGCATTAGCGTTATCATTACAGCCCCCTATGATGGGTGACCTATGCATAGTTATCACAAATGGGGGAGGCGCGGGAGTGTCGGCAACGGACGCGTCCGAAAAATACGGCATTCCATTACGCGATACTCCGGACGATCTAAAAGCTAAAGCTAAAAATTACATGCCCTCATTTGGGAGCGTTAAAAACCCCATCGACCTAACTGGGATGTGTACAAAGGAATGTTATGAGAAAGCAATAACCGCTGCTTTAGAGCATGAGGATGTTGATAGTGTTGTTGTATTGTACTGCCACACCGCTATTACTGATCCTATGGACATCGCAGAAGGTATATATAGTGCGGTTACGAAGTACGAGGACGTGAAAAAGCCTGTCGTGGCCTGCTTCATAGGCGGCGTAGAATGTGATGAGGCTTCTAACTGGTTGAAGGAAATGGGGGTGCCGTCCTACCCTAGTCCGGAAAGGTCCATGACTGCGATGGGAGCATTAAGAGAGTATGGAATGCTTCTAGGGAGCGTAGAATGTGATGAGGCTTCTAACTGGTTGAAGGAAATGGGTGTGCCGCCCTACCCTAGTCCGGAAAGGTCCATAACTGCGATGAGAGCATTAAGAAAGTATGGAATGCTTCTAGGGGGGAGGAAAGTTGAGTAACAAAGTTGATGAAATTATGAATGAAGCTTTTTCGGAGGGTAGGACATTCCTTTTGGAGCCTGAGGCTAAAGAAGTGTGTCAAATTTATGGGATTCCTGTTACAAAGTTTAAGGTCGCTAGGAGCAGAGAAGAAGCCGTGAGGTTTGCCGAAGAAATTGGGTACCCTGTTGTTTTGAAGATAGTTTCGCCGGACGTTATTCACAAGACTGATATAGGCGGCGTCGTAGTGGACGTTAAGAATAGTAAGCAGGTGTTAGAGGTCTATGACAGAATCATAAAAAACGTGAAAAGCCGTAAAGCTGATGCCAAAATCAGTGGCATTCTGATCCAAGAGATGGCTCCAGACTCCACCGAAGTCGTCGTGGGCGAGGTCAGGGATCCACAGTTTGGGCCTTCCATAATGTTTGGTTTGGGTGGAATCTTCGTTGAGATTCTGAAAGACGTATCGTTCAGGATAGTTCCCCTAACCGAAAGGGATGCCAGAGAAATGATTGGTGAGATAAAGGGTTATCCGATACTAGCCAGCTATCGTGGACAGCCTCCGTCTGATGTGGATAGTATAGTTGACATAATCCTGAGAGTGTCTTGTCTCGTTAGTGAACACCCAGAAATAAATCAACTTGACCTAAATCCAATATTCGTCTACTCTAAGGGAGCAAAAGTTATTGATGCCATGATAATACTGAAGAAACCGTAATTAAATTTAAATACTCCAATCAAACGAAACTTTCAGCTAAAATTTCTGCAAAGTTCTGCGTAAAAAGAATCAGAAAGAATATAAAGAATTTTGAGGAGGGAAGATTATGGAAAAGGATATTTCGAAAGTTCTACATGATGCCTATCAAGGAGCTTTTCCCTATTTGTCTGACACAGATTGGATTAAAGAATTTATATCTTTTCTTACCGAAAAAACAAAAATAGAAGAAATTGTCACCGCATTACAAGAAATGATAAAAAAAGAAGCTGAAATCGGGAAAAAAACGGATTTAAAAATTTACCTAACATATTTGGAAAAAGTAGCTAAGAAGTTGTTTAATTTAAAAATTGTTAGATCTTTTTGAAAATAGGTAAAACTGAACAGATAGTTGAAAGAAGGCAGATAGGCGTCACATTAAATAATAGGCTTCTTTGAAAAAATAATCAAAAACAGAGATTTTTTTAGAAAAATACTCTTGGTCGTTTCTACTCCTTTCTTTAAAGGGCAATAACAGAAAAATGAGGGTATTTCGGCTAAATGAGCCATTATAAGGCTTTGGAGAAAATAAAAAGTGAGATAAATAATTAAAACTGAATTCAGATCTTTTCTCATCGGAAAAATGTCAGAAGGATGTAAGATAGTCCAATTAGGCGCTAAACTTGCTTTTTTTATTACAGGGCTCTGTGTTGAACCACCTAGTTGCTCATGGCATTGTCCTATATCGGAAGAGAGAAGGAAGAAGGATATATTTTAAAAAGGCAGTGCCTATCAAGAATTAAGTAGATAAGAAAAGTACAAAAAGAAATGGAGTAAAACACAATACACGGTGCATAAAGGTGGTAATAAGCATCGGGGCCCACTCTTACACCTTGCACGACGATCAACTTTCGATGGTGATAGGGTCAGATACAGTAGCGTTTATTGATGCAGGATTGAAAAGATCCGAAATTCTGAAAGCTCTTTTATTTGTTAATGAGGAAGGAGGCTCTTTACTAAAAAAACATTACGTGATACTTACTCATGGTCATCTCGATCATTCTTATTCCGCCTTCATTTATAAAATGCTGTTTAAAGAGTATTCAATCATTTGTGCACATTCACGATCTTCATATGAGGTTGATAAAAAACTTGAAGATGGAGAGACCTTAGATCTCGGTGATTTGGAATTAGAAATAATTTGCACACCAGGTCATTCTTTTGACTTAGACGATATATCCATTTACGTGAAGGAAGACAAAGTATTATTTTGTGGGGATGTTTGTCAACCACAGGGGCTCAGTTTTGAAAAAGCGGATTGGCCAAGTCCTGTTCCTTTTTTTTGTTGGCCAAACCAATACAAAGCTTCCATAGAAAAATTATTACAATTTGATTTTGAAGTGCTCCAAGGAGGACATAAAGCGACATATTATCAAAATGAAGGCATAAAAGCACTTAAGATAACTTTAGAAGTTGTGAACTTCATGGAAGAATTGGCTAAAAAGCTTACTGAAGAACATCCTAACCAAAGTGTTGAAACCATAGCAAGTTGGATATATGATACAGTGGCATACAAAAGAAACTTTGATGCGAGAATAGCAGAAGCCCGAAAAGTTTCTGGAGATTATCATCGATACGATTTTCCAGGAATCAAAGCGATTATCG
>JAECRX010000013.1 GCA_016292335.1 Candidatus Sifarchaeum subterraneum
CTTGATAACCTTCTACGATTTTACCTCTTTTGCCAAGATTAAAAATTTTGGCTGGGTTTTCTGCAGAAATTTTCGCGAATTTTTGGAGTGGAATTCGACGTTCCAATACTTGTGTGAACATAACAGGGAGTAGTGTTTCCAGTCCAGGAATCCCCGAAGGTGTATCATGAAAATTTCTTAGTTTCTCTTCCAACGAATGGGGAGCATGATCGCTAGCGACAATGTCGATTTTACCGTTTTTCAGAGTTGACCATAATGTTCTAGTATCCTTGTTAGAACGCAATGGTGGCAACATCTTTGCTAATGATCCTTGTTCAAATAGACATTCTTTTGTCAACATTAAGTGATGTGGGGTTACTTCGCAAGTTATGGGCATACCTCTGCTTTTAAGATCTAAAATTAATTTTATTGCACTGATAGTACTTACATGGCAGATATGAAGTTTAGAACGAGTAGCAGTCAGAAATCTGGAAAACCAGTTAATTGCTTCAGCTTCTTTTTCAGGGCTATGAAGAAAAAGAAATTCTTCAATATCTGAAATATTTCTTTTTTTGGGTGATATTTCCCTTTTCTTAGAAAAATTTGGTGGCATGTCAGGATGAATTGCAATAGGAATTTTGTGAAGAGTGACTCTCCTAAACGCTTCTCTTGCTGTATCAAAATCGAAAGGGTCAAGTTTTTGATTTAGGCAGTGCGGATAAATTTTAAATCCAATTATCTCTTCTTTTATTATCGTGTCTATTTCTTCTAAACGGTCTGGAAACAAACAGAAGAAACCTACATTCACGATTATTTCCTTATTTGCTTTTATTTTTTTTTCTCGAAGAGATTTATAGCTATTGGTGGGTGGTTTAGTATTAGGCATATCATGAACGGTTGTTATACCACCAGCTGCAGCTGCACAAGTCCCTGTAAAAAATGTTTCTTTATATGATAATTCTAAATCTCTTAGGTGTACATGGCAATCAATTAGGCCTGGTAGAACTAGTTTACCTTCGACATCAATTCTAGTTATTGCTTTTGGGAGGTTAGGTTCTTTTCCTAGTTTAAAGATCTTTTCTCCTTTCAGGGCGATGCCACCGGATTTTATGCCTCTTGGGGTCAGAATTTTTGCGTTTACCAGGTTGATGTCAGTTTGCAAGAAATTACTTCCATGAAAAAAACAATCTAAATTCTTTCTGTGGTTTCGATTTTCACTCCATCGTCTCTTGAAACGATGATTTGGTGTATGCCCATTCCAGGGATTGTCTTTCTCAGCTTGAGAATTCTAAAGAATCGATCTAACATTGTTCCCCTTTTTTTCGTGAAAAATTCAATCACGCCATCGGATAAATGTTGAAATTTAATTTCTATTTTTGGCTCATGCATTCCCGTTACAAGGATAATGAAGTGTACCCCACCAATTTCTCTTATTTTCATTAACATGTATTCTAGTAGGTCATTGACTTCCTCTTCAGAAAAATTTTCAATTAATTTGGAGAAGGAATCTACTATTGACCAAAATTGCACTCCTTGGTCAAATTGTGTCAAATACTGAGTTCTAATGAAATTAATCACACTTGATTCCCATGCAAAGGAGGTTCTAGGTTCTAATTCACTCCCATAAGAACCAATAAATTGAGGTGTATACGCATCAATCCACACCCAACTACCATTTTCCTCTAGTTGTTCTATATTCCAATCGTAGAGCATTAGATCTGCTTTAACTTCAGAAGGCGGCATGTCAACAGACACATAGATAACTTTTTCTCCATTTCTTGCTTGATTGACTAAAAGCTGTTGTACGAATGTTGTGAATTCCGATCCTGGCTCACCAAAAACCGTTATCAAGCTTTTATCTGGTATCCCACCACCAAGAAAGGTATCAAGTACTCTTGAACCAGTTTTCCAGATTTGCATATTAACAGATCTCCACGCAGAAGTTTTTATATCTAAGCTGTTTCATGATGAAGGTTTATTTCTCTGTATATTAAAATCTAATATCTATTTTTATTTTTTCTCAAAAAATTCTCAACAAATTGAAAGCAAATCGGAAAATTCAACATGATTAGATTTAATATGGGTAATTTTATTCAACTAATCTCCATAAGAAACTAACACTTGGTATAGAGATTAGAATGTGTAAAAGTCTGAAATTATCAAATGTGTGGTAATTTGCCACAACTTTTTTTAAGAATGGCGAACTTCCCCTACCAAAAATACTCTTAAGAATTTAGGATAACCTAGCTTCTCCCCAGTCAATTGTTTGGCCTTCTAGTTAAAAAATTTCACATAAAATTCACCAGAACAACAATTTATGAGAATAAATATGATTCGACAACAAAAAGAGATGTTGATTATTGCTACTACGTGAAATCAATTTTATCATGGAGATAGTGCGGATAGCCCTTGCTTTAGTCTTGTTGAGTTTTGCGTCTTTTCGCGATGCCAAAACACGTGAAGTAGAAGACCAAATTTGGGCGATTATGATGCTATGCGGGTTAATTATTTTTTTATTGCAAACTTTCCTCTTTCTCAACACACGCATCATTTCTTATGCTATTATTTCTGTTACTGTTTCATTTTTGATGGCTGTTACTCTATTCTCTTTCGGATTGTTTGGAGGAGCGGATGGAAAAGCCCTTATCGGCATTGCTTTCATGTTTCCTTATCCCTTTTCCTCAATTTACCCAAAATCTTTCTTAATTCCCATTTTCCCTATTGTAGTTTTTTTTAACGCTCTTATACTTACAATCGTATTTCCTATATTTTTTGTCTTTTTGAACTCTATTGACTTAATCAGATACAAAAAGACCATTTTTAGAGGATTAGAGCATGAACCTATTTATAAAAAAATAATTCTGTTCATAACCTGTTGTAGAATTCGGATTAATGGTTCCAAAAAGAATTTCTACCCAATTGTAAGTTTGGAGAAAAGAGAAGATGGAAGTCTGAAACAGGTAATAAATCTTTTTGATAGAGATAGAGTAAACAAAGACCGGGATGTTGAAAATCTTATAGAATTTTATGGTGAAAACGCTTTAGATGAAAAAATATGGGTTACATATGGTATTCCTCTTATAATCCCTATAACTCTTGGATTAATATTTGCCATCACAATCGGAGATTTGTTTCATATGATTATAGTCGGCATTAAATTTGGAGATCTAGTTCATGATTTTGTCACAAATATTTTATTCGATGTTATGAATGTAATTAATACGTGACTCCAGAATTGTATTTCAGAGGGAAATAAAATTAGGGGAATAAGATTCACGAGCTGAGGATTGAACCAAGATGGTTGGGCAATATGTAACTGTGACCGTGACTTTCCTCCTAGGAGTCATGGTTTTAGTTTCAGTGACTGTAACATTCCAAAACTTTGAGAGCTCAGTTGAGGCAATGACTGCCCAAATTGAGCTTAAGAATCTTGCCGAAAAAGTTGCTTCAGCCGTTGAAAAAGCATATGAACTCGGAAAAGATCATGGATCTGATATCCCTGCTGATACCTTAGTTGTGGAGATATTTCTTTCACTCCCTTCTACGGTTGCAAAGCATGAATACGTAATCACCTTAGATAACTTTACTGTTACTCTTGATAGTATAAATTATGATAGAGGAAATTTAACCGCCGAATGGTTAAACCCCGAAACCCCTACCTCGATTACGTTTCCCTTGAATGTAGAATTCCCTCAAACAGGAATTGATCGATTTACTGGTGTAATCAGTAGTAGTTATTCCAATCACTATGTGAAATATTATGCAAATTCCGATAGAATCGAAATATCCAGCACTTAAAGGTGTGTCCTGATTTAAAAATGTACGATAATGGAGGAAATAGATTTTTGATTGAGGAAATGGAGTTCGAGGTTCAGATCAGTGGAGAACTCCTATCTAAAATTATGGTCCATGCTTCAAGTTCTTCTGAAGATGTAGCTGGCTTATTAATTGGAAATTTTGACCAGCCTGGCTTTTTAGTCATTCATGATTGTGTTAAAGGAAAAGCCTCAAAATCAAAAAATGATACAGTTGTCCTTGATGAATCTTTTTTAATGGAAGCTGCTTCAAAATACACTAAAGAGGAATTTGGAGAAAATATAGTTGGCTGGTATCATTCCCACAATGAAAAAGGTATATTTACCTCTGATGAAGATATTTCTATTCAAAACAAATTTCAATCTTTATTTCCAAATGCGATTTTATTAGTTGTTGATCCTGGAACAAATGAATTCAACTTTTTCAAACTAATAGGTAATACTTGGACAACGGTTGAACATAATATTGGAATGGAACCAACAATAGAAATACCAGTAACTCTTTCTTCGCCTGAAATTTTTGAAGACGAAGGATTAACACCTTCTGCTACTCCTTCAGCAGTTCCTACCACCATATCTCCCCCTTCAATGCCCTCTGTCCCTATCTTGGAAGAAACCTATCCTCTCATTCCTCCTTTCGCATATGCATTGATTCAAACAGACCCAATCTCTAAGCGTACCAAATATATCGTTGTTGAAGTTCCTGTTTCAAGCGAAGATAGAGAAATAATGAAAATGGTCAAGGAATTTCTAGTGGAAAGTCTTGATATTGACTTTGGAATTATCAAGAAAAAAGGAAAGGCAATGGAATATCTTCGAAAAAAGATTAGCGAAATAATCAAAGATTACGATATTAAAATTGATGAAAAAGGTTTTGACAAACTCACATATTTTGTATCACGCGATTTCATTGGCTTTGGAAAAATAGAGCCGATGATGAAAGATCATATGATCGAAGACATAAGCTGCGACGGTACCAATGTCCAGATTTACATTTGGCACAGGAAATACGAGTCGATTCCAACAAGTGTCATCTTTGAAACTGAAGAAGAACTGGATTCGCTAGTTATCAAAATGGCTCAACGTGCAGGAAGACATATTTCTGTGGCACAACCTTTACTAGATGCGTCTTTAGATGATGGTAGTAGAATTCAAATTACTTATGGGAAGGAAGTAACCCAACGTGGTTCTACATTCACGATACGAAAATTTAGGGCTGATCCACTTACCATCACAGATTTAATCATGTTTAACACCCTAGAGCCAGAAATGGCGGCCTTCTTCTGGTTTGTACTTGAACATAGACATTCTGTGTTAATTGCAGGCGGAGTTGCTTCAGGAAAGACAACCTTGATGAACTGCCTTTCGATGTTTATCCTGCCCGACCTAAAAATTGTCTCAATTGAAGACACAGCCGAATTAAATATTGCCCATGACAACTGGATACCTTCCGTTGCTAGACCTGGATTAGGCAGTGAAAAAAGAGGGGAGATCACAATGTTTGACTTATTAAAAGCGTCATTAAGACAAAGGCCTGACTACATCATCGTTGGTGAAATACGAGGTGAAGAAGCATACAGTTTATTCCAAGCAATGGCAACTGGCCATCTCGGAATGTCAACAATTCACGGAGACAGTGTTCCGAGTGTAATTCACAGACTTGAGTCTGAACCCATGAATATTCCGCGTGGTTTGCTTTCATCACTTGATATTGTTGCTATTATGCGCAAAATCAGATATGGCGGAAAATACGTCAGAAGATGTATTGTCGTTCAAGAAATGATTGGTATTGACCCAGTGACGAATGAAATACTTACAAATAAAACTTTCAGTTGGAATCCTCGGGATGACAGCTTTATCTACCTTGGTCGAAGTATAATTCTAGAAAAAATTATGGAACAGATGGGGCTAGCAGAAGATGATATATGGAGTGAAATCGATAGAAGGAAAACAATTCTTCGATATATGGTCAAAAAGCGAATCAGAAATTATCAAGATGTTGCTAGTCTGATTCGTGAATATTATTCAGACCCAGAAGGAATGTACGAAAGAGCAAGTAGAGGATTAATTTAAGCAAAAAAATTGTATGTTTTTATCTACAGATTAGATCATCCGATTCCTGTGAGGAATGATAAATGAGCAAAAAAATCCGAAAGTTTGCGTATACTAAACTAGGCACAAAGCTTGAACCACATTTACCTCGCTTTGAGGGACTGGAACAAAACCTGCAAAAAGCTGGGATCGAAACTAGTTTACGAGCATACGTTAGCGTAACCTTTTTTGTTTGTATGATTGTCTTCGGAGTTATATTTGCCTCAACTTTTATTTTGGGCTATTTTCTTTTCCTCCCAACCGCGATATTAGCTTGGATAAATGTATTTCTCCTTTCACTCATATGTGCATTTATTGGAAGTGGCGTTACATTTGCTCTCTATTACACATATCCTTCTCTGAAAGCTAGTACTAGAAAAACGAACTTGGATTCAGCTCTCCCCTCAGTAGCTGGTTATATGGCGGCCATGGCGAGTGCTGGAGTACCTCCAGATAAAATTTTCCTTAGTTTGACGAAAAGAGAAGAAATGGTCTCCCCTGAGATGGGAAGAGAAGCCAAAGTCATCACCCGTAATATAGAATTGCTGGGGTATGACATACTAAAGGCTCTGGAGGATGCATCACAAAGATCTCCCTCCGCTAAATATAGCGCTTTTCTTGAAGGAATGATTGCAACAGTAGTAGCTGGGGGAGATATGAAACATTACTTATCAAGTGAAACCAAAACCTTGATGCGTGACAAAGAAGTAGAAACAAAAGACTATGCAGACTCTCTAGGGGTTTGGGCTGAACTCTACTTGACGGCTATTGTCGTAGGGCCATTGTTCTTTGTAATAATGCTCTCAACCTTATCCGCAATGGGGGGTGGTTTATTTGCAACGCGAGAATTGCTCCTTCTTCTTGTCTATTTCCTCATTCCGATTGGAGAGATAGCTTTCATTTTACTCATAAGTGCAAGTCAACCTCAGGAGTGAAAAAAAAATGGCGAGAATAACTGATGCAAGAATGAAACTGATATGGACAATTTCAATAGCATTATTCGTCATATTCCTTGTAATCGGAATAATATCTTTCTTCGGAATCCTTCCATCAGCCATCCTTATTATCGATGATTGGATCATTATCGGTATCATAGTAATGATTGGTCCACCAGCAATTGCATATTGGACTAATCAACGTTGGTACGATGGTATAGATGAAAATCTTCCACAAGTTTTAAGAGACATTGCTGATGCACAAAGAACTGGCCTCTCGCTGACACGTGCTGTTACAGAAAGCTCCAAACGTGCATATGGTCCTCTAACCCCTGAATTAGAAAAAATGGCATCAAAAATCTCATGGGGAGTATCTTTTGAAGAGTCTCTTGAATCTTTTGCAGAGAGTGCCAATACCCCACTTGTTAGACGATCATCCATCTTGATACTAGAAGCTGAAAGATATGGTGGGGCTTCAGAAGATATCTTTGATTCAGCGCATTCACATACCAGTGAGCTCTTAACGCTGAGGAAAGAAAGATTAGGGCAAATGAAACCATACCTTTATACTGTTTACATGGCATTCTTGGTTTTCTTATTTGTCTGTATAATCTTGGTAATGACCTTCTTCGTTCCTTTAGCTGGATTTGCAGAGGCTGGTATCGCAGGAGCAGCTGGAAGCCCCTTTGGGACAGTCGATGTGGAATTTTATAAGAGATTATTCCTCCATATGCTAATGATAGAAGCTCTCTTCGGAGGCCTTGTAGCTGGACAAATGGGCGAAGGAAATATGAAATCAGGGCTAAAACATTCTCTCATTTTACTTACTCTGGGATATGTAAGCTACAAAGCTATTGTTTACCTTAATCTTGTGCCTCTGCTATTTTGAAGATAGGTGTGTTCTTTATGCCGAAGATCGCTGATGAACTAGCGGAGATCCGCAAAAAACTAGCTGAAGTGAATCAATCTATTCAACAATTGTCTTTCCGAATGGTTCATGTTATCAATCAATTAGGGGGTGACTCTCCTTCTCCTTCGACCCGTAAGGTAGCTGTAGATTTTGCGCCTATTGAAAAAAAGTTAGATGAATTATCAGAGAAACTGCCTCCTGAAGACATCCAAAGTATTATTAGCGAGGAAATAAAGAGCGAGCTACAAAAAAAATCCTTTGATTTAAGTGAAGATGCCCTTCGTGAAATTCGTGAAATTAAAGAAAAGCTCCCAAATGATTCGATCGATCGACCAAGTCTTCAAACAGATCAAATAAGAGATATTATCAAGGAAGAAATCCAGAAAATTTCCTTGGAAACAAGTGATAATATTTCACAGAATATGAATGAAGTTATTAGTAAGTTAAGTAAACCTGAATTTCCAACTGAAGAAATCATCCATCAAATAAAGAACACCATTAATGAAATCGAAAAGAAGACAAGTGATTCAGTAGAAGATGTCAAGTCCGAATTAGGCACAATTCGAAAAGAATTGTCCGATTACCTTTCAAAGCAAATATCACCAACGGAAACGCCTGTAGCTGAATTAAAACAGATTTTAATAGAAGTATCCGATGAGATAAAGAAAATAAGCTCAAAAAAAGTTGTAGAAGCAGACAAAACAATGGAAAAGGCTACAAGACTTCTTGAAAAAGGTCTACAACTAGTAGAGCTCGAGGGAGTACTTAGAGAAATCAAAAACTATCTTCTGGAGATCACGTTGAGTGGTAAAACCCTACAGGAGCTTCAAGACTCATGATTCATTAATTTAATATTCAAAATTAAGTATAAAATGCTGAAAAGGAGTAAACACATTGAAAGTCTTCTTAAAGGATAAAAAGGGCCAAATCCGTGGACTTGATTTTGCCATTGCTCTTGGGATCTTTATTTTAGCTATTTCACAAGTATATATTCTAACATCAAATCATCTTTATCCTATCTATCAGCAATCCCTTCAACAGACAGCAAATCCTACGGGCAACAGAATAACAAATTCTTTAATCACAGACCCAGGAAGACCACTAGATTGGGGCGATGTTTCAACGTATTCTGATCTAGGGCCTGAACCATTTGGACTGGCAAAGGAAAAATCTTCATTTTATGTGATTGATCCAAACAAAATTGCCAGACTTGACCCGAATTCAAGATATTATCTCCCCTCCTCTCCCACAGATCCAACCTATAGTTCTGATTACCACCTTTTAGACGCAAATTCATACAGTGTTTACGGGAACGGGGTAAACATATCAAACTTTAAATTCACACTCAGCTTACGCCCCTCCATTAAAGTATCCCTCAATTACGACAATAGCTCTAGTACTTTGATATTGAGATTTAGAAATTGGGCTGGAAAGATTATCGACGTAAACTATACTCTTTGGATTGTTAATCCAGATGGCACTATAAATCCCAAATCAGAGAGAAAAGATAACGTCTTCGGAGGTAAAACTATGGATTTTGCAGGTGGATCTGACGGATATTATGTTGCAGCATGCATTGCCTATTCTCTTAACGGTTCTATTGGCTATAACTACACAAGATTTTATACCACGTCTGCTCCATCTCTTCCATTAAAAACAAATGCCAGTATTGTTGAGGATTATAGCAACAGTAGCATTGATGGTAAAGTTCATATTTTCGCTCAAGAAGATTCTGACTTTATTGATCTTTCGACAAGTCCTACATATAATGCTAACTTGACACTTCTTTCAGACAACTCTTATAACCTCCAAAATGGATCACTTGAAGGCAACCCCACCTTGAATTGGATTGGAGCTGCTAGCGCATCTGAATATAAATTCTCGGAGAATGATACACCCTTTCCCATTAATGGACCATTATTTGTCGTTGTAAATATTTTCAACGTAACTAATGATCAAGTTGGCAACGCTATTGGCTTAACTCCCCTTCCCTTGGGTTATGTAAACTCTAAACCCTATGGAGCAGATCCACCGAGATATTCTAATATAGAGGAAAATATCAGGTTCATTATGATTCGAGGAATGCTTATGGAGGTAATCTTACGATACTGGCTAGGTTGAAAAAAAGAAAGATAGGCCAACTCTACACGATAGAAGCTGGTATTGCCGCAATAATCATGCTCCTGTTCACAATCACTGTCTTACAAGTCTATTATGTTCCTTCAGAAGAACAACAATCCATTGAAAAACTAAAAAAACAAGGTCAAGATGCATTAGTAACACTCGATGAATCAGGACGTCTTAGGCCTTGGGTATATGACGAAGATTGGCCAAGCTTAATCGACGCTTTACGCGAACTGTTGTCAAATGATATTGATTTTCAAATACTTGTCGATGACGATCCAGATTTTTCTTCTCCCTTAAATACTGGCCCTCTTGAGAGTGGGTCACCCCCTCCTTCAGATTCATCGGTCGCAACAGTTACTTATGCGATTTCAGGTTATCAAACAGATAATGATCCTCGGTTTATCTCATTGAACTTATGGTATATTATTTGAGAGGGAAAAACATGGCACGAAAACAAAAAGGACAAATGTTCATACTCGCTGCAATCGTTGTTTGTCTTTTTCTTTTAAGTATTTCAAGCTTGGCCAACGAGATAATAATCTCACAAACTGTTGAGGAAGAAGATGACATCTATTTTGTTTTTAAAAATATTAAAAATGAATGCTTTAACGCAGTCGAGGTTGGATTAGCGAGATATACACAAACTGGTGCTGACCTTGATACAACCTTGGACACTTGGCGTGATAATTCGATACAATATTGCAGTCAAAAAGGATATTTAGCAAATATTACATATTTTGATGAATCTGCAAGTGATAGTACTACAGAGGGTTGGGCAATTGGACGTGCAAATTTCAGTATAACTATCCAATCGGAAGATGTATACATCCATGATGAATTTTTGGTATATTACGAAGTCTATCTAGCTCTAAGATCTACTGCCACTGACATTTACTTTACTGTCTTGGAAAGGACAACACCTCAAGGAGAATTTACAGTTTTATCCAATATTTCGGACGTTACACTTAACGACGGAAAAGTTACTTGGAGAAATTTAGGAAATGGAACATATATTATCGAAGATGAGACAAGCGGTACGGTGAAAGTTGATACAAAAAATTTGATAAGAGTCGAAGCAAGTATATAGTTAGCAAAAAGTATTTTTGCACAAAAAATACGCTTTACAACTCTTTTTGAAAAAACGTAACCTCTTATAAATAAATCGCGAGAAGGCATACCATCAGGATGTAATGCATGACGATCACTTTTAGCGATATTTACATATCTTGTTGTGGTATGGTTGATGTGGACATAAAAGGTGTCTGGCTTGGCATATGGGTGTAAAAAAGACACAATATCGATGATGGTGGCGACACCCGCTGAAGTGTTACTTTAGGAAGCGAGGCTAACATCGAACGCTAGTTTTGCATCTGTGGTGTAGGTCGGGATCATGATATGAAAGTGAGCCAACCCAGTTAGGAATGGCCTTTCCTTAAAAGGGAGAGAACTAAAAAACTCTCTCATTTGTTGGTGAGTAGCCCCACATACACAACATACGAAGAAGAAATTCCAAATATTAAAACTCGTCACCAGGCAAGACGACGATTCCTGAAGAGCGTATCTCAAATGGGAACCTTTTCAGCGAGTGTGCTGTGCCTCTCATTTTACGAATTAATAGACTTCTTTTTAATTCTCTATTTTCTTCATCAAGGAAAAGTTCGATAACCCCCTGAGAGATGAATTCTTCAACTCCATATCTTGTGACAGTTCCTGTAGATGATGTAAGTGTTTCAGTTGTCATGATGCTGGTTACTTCTAATTGACGAAGTAGTGCTGAAATTTTAAATATCGCTTCCCTTATTTCTGCCTCTTTTTCATATCTTATTCCTACGCCGCTAAGACTATCAACCACTATTCTTTGAGCATCTATCTCCCTTGAAGCTTTGTATATTTCCTGAGCCAGCATATTGATATCAAATCCTCTTTTTAAAGCCCACGGTTCGTCCGTAGACAAGCCAGCCTTACTTGATGCTACATCGATTATTATAATTTTTTCGTTTTCTTCTAATTCTTTCATATTCCATCCAAATTGTTCAATCTCTTTCCTCATTTCATTTGGTCTTTCCTCTACTGTGACGAATACTCCTGGCTCATCGTGCTTCAAAGCTCCGGAGTATATGAACTGAGCACATAAAACAGTTTTTCCAGTCCCTGGACCACCTGTGACAAGAATATTTGAACCTTTGATCAATCCTCCATGAAGAATCCCGTCAAGTCCTGGGACACCTGTCTTAACGCGTAGTAGCATAGGTTATTTTCCACTCCTATTCTCATGTACTGAATATGATTTCTCCTCCTTTCAAGACAGAGGAGATTTTCCATATTTTCATTTTTTGGATGTCTGGATTATTTTTAAGATTTAAAATTATTTTTTCTAATTCATCTTCATTCTTGAACATAGCAAGAATAAATAATGTTGTTTTATTAGATCCAAGAAACCTAACTTCCTGTACATAACTTTTTAATAATTGTTGACTCACTTTTTGGGCGCTCTCGATAGAAATTTCAGGAACTACGTGTCCACCAATATCAATGACAAAAAGAGCAGAAATGGAATATCCGAGACTTTGTGGGGAGACAAGGATAGTAAAAGACTTGATTATTCCTATATCGGTCATTTTTTTAATGCGAAAGTGAATCGTGGTATCGGGCTTATCAAGGCGTCGAGCTATCTCAGTGAAAGGAATTCTAGCGTTTTTTTGAAGGATCTCAAGAATTTGTCTGTCAAGTTCGTCTAAATCTAACTCTTCAGACACCCCTACTTCCTCTTAAGAATTTTTATTTATTTTTGAGACAGCACTTAAAAAAAAAGTATTGTCGGTGACTTATTTATGTGATGTTATTAATTACTTTTTTGAGTGCCTCAACATTCAAATTATTTTTCTACGAAAACCTCAAATCTTGAATAACTTTTCGAAATTTATTTCCTAAATTGAGGCATATAAACGGACGGCCTTTGTAATGGGAAGATATAATAATTTTCTAAAAAATTAAAAGATTAGGGGATAATTTAAAGTAAATAGAAGAATATATTGCCGATAAGCTCTTAAGATAAGACGACTAGACACATTCTCTGATATGAAAAACTAAGAACAGGAATAACCTTTTGAATGATTATTTGAGGGAAATGGGGAAACTTAAATAAGCAATTTCAATCGAACTATATTGAGGTAATTACTAGGGCGTATTATACGAAGAATAAGGTGTTCAATAGCGTCCAGATCATTATCCATAACGCAAGGTATGGTAATATTCCATTTATAGCTATTCTGCCTTGTCCACCCATTTCACGAACATTCAGCTTATAAACATAGATCGTCAAATAGTGAACAATGACTAAAACAACAAATCCTAAAACGAGTCCTATCCATCCATTGGGACCGTAGAGTCCTAAGGAAGGACAAATTATTCCAAGTGCTACCCCAAACAAAGCTTTGGTCCAATACACTTTACTTTTCGGATCCATTATATTTCCTCACTCATTTTTATTGAAGGTAGAAACGTTTGAAGCAAGCGATGTCGAATGTTGATATAGCCGCTGTTTTATCAGAAATTAAGCCAATGTTGGTTAATTCGTATATTAATAACATTTTTGAATTGCCTGGTGTTGAACTGAATACTTCCGTTTTTCTTTTCAAGCTTCGCCATCCAGAATATGGTGTTCATTCTTTACTATTGGAGCCGGGTAAAAGGATACACCTTACAAAATATACGTTCCCTAAGCCCAAACACCCACCAGTGTTTTGTATGACCCTCAGAAAGTATCTTCGACGAAAGCGAATTTCCGATGTTTATCAGCATGATTTAGATCGAATAGTAGTAATTGAAATTGGACAGCTTGAAGACAAATTTCTTTTGGTTATTGAACTTTTTGGTGAAGGAAATCTCCTACTCATTAATCCGCAAAATGAGATCTTTATCGCTAAAAGATATAAAAGAATGCGGGATCGTGATGTGATACCTAAAGCAGAGTATGAATTTCCACCAGCCAGAGGAATTGACATTTTCAAAATGACCAAAGAAAAGCTATTTGATATTTTCAAAAACTCTGAATCGGATTTAATTAGAACTTTGGTACATTTTTTCAATGTTGGCCCAACATATGCAGAGGAAATATGTTTACTTTCTCAAATAAACAAAAATCAACCTACAAAAGAAATTTCAGACGAAGAAGTCGATCTGATAATCAATGCTACGAATTCAATTTTTGAGAAAATAGAACACCATACTTTTAATCCCGCAGTTATTTATGAAAATTCAACTCCAGTAGATGTCATTCCTTTATGGCTCTCAAAATACTCTGGCCAACAATACCAAGAATATGAATCATTCAATGATGCGGTAGATGAATATTTTACCTTTCTGGAATCAAAAAAATATGACAAAAAAATAGATGAAAAAGTAGCGGCCGAGGTAAAAAAGTTTGAAAAAATTCTAGAAAAACAAAAAACGCTTATGGAAAAGTATACGAAAAGTATCGAAAAAAATAGAACACTGGGAGAGTTAATCTATCAAAATATGAGTGATTTACAAGAATTAACATACACTATTAACAACGCATTGCAAAAAGGGTATACTTGGAATGAAATCAATGATAAAATCGAAAAGGCAAAAAGCATGGGAATACGCTCTGCATTGATTGTAAAAGAAATTAATCTAGCCAATAAAGTTTTAGTTGTTAATCTTGACAATGAAATGACAGAACTTGACTTGAAGAAATCGGTAGGTGAAAATGCATCATCCTATTTCGAAAAAGCTAGGAAAGTCGAATCAAAATTGATTGGTGCCGAAAAAGCCATAGAAGAAACTCAAAATAAAATGAAAACAACAAGCGAAGATGCATTATTAAATCGCGAGAAAAAGAAATACAAATTGAAGAAAAAAAGAAAGAAAAAATGGTTCGAAAAATTTCATTGGTTTATCTCATCAGACGGTTTCCTTGTTCTTGGAGGCAGAGACGCTGCAACAAATGTATATCTTGTGAAAAAACATTTAGAAACACATGATATCTTTGTTCACGCAGAAGTTAGAGGAGCCCCTCACATACTAATTAAATCGCAGGGAAAACAGATACCCGATTCGACTATAGAAGAAGCCGCAGAATTTGCAGTTTCACTTTCTCGGGCTTGGAAAAGTGGATATGGAGCTTCTGATGCATACTGGGTAAATGCTAACCAAGTGTCCTTTTCTCCACCTTCTGGTCAATATCTTGAACCAGGAAGTGTGATGGTTTATGGACAAAGAAATTACCTGAAAAGGATACCACTTGAATTTGCAATTGGATGTAAAATTGAAGATGATTTTGCAGTCCCTATTGGTGGTCCTCCAAATGTCATTAAAAAACAATCAGAAAACTACGTTGTTTTGGTCCCTGGGGAAGAAAAATCTGGAAAATTAGCAAAGGAGATTAAAGAAAAGTTCATTAAATTTGGTAAAACAGATGAAATTGAAAAAATTAAGGAAATTTCGCTTGATGATATTATTCGCATAATTCCGAGTGGGGGATCTCAGTTTAAGTAAATTGAGTATCTAATCTGTCCCAACAATTATTATAACCATTTTTTGGTTTCTAAAGACCAAAAAAACACTTTAAAAAAACTTTTAATCTACAAGCGGTTAACTCATCTTGTTGGGTATTACCTTTTAAGTTCCATTTTGACTTAAAGTTAATGAAAAAAAATATATTTCTTTAAAAATTATGTATTTTCAAGGAGAGGAAGAAAATACCCCTTCTAAATCATAGTTCCACTCGATTGGTGATGAGAGCTGGTCTCCTTAGAAGGACACATCCGATGACCCTTACCTACATACTTTTCTCCCCAACAAGCCTCTTTGGAGGCGAAATCC
>JAECRX010000114.1 GCA_016292335.1 Candidatus Sifarchaeum subterraneum
AATCAGGCAGAAGTCGTCTCGGTTGCTGGTTCAGGATCATCTGCTATCTGAATTCCTTTTCTTTTTCTCTGTTCCCTTCACTCTCCTCTTTCTCTTCTACTGTTTTTCCTTTTTCTCTATTCATTGTGTCACTCGATTTAGCTCCTTTTTTCCCGCTCTCCAGCAGATATCCCACGTATTTGGTCAATTTTCGCTCCTATTGCTGCTCGAAGACTAGTACCTCCAGACCCGATAACCCACTCATCTGTCTGAGTATATTTTACATTAAAATTCAACAATCTCATTCCGCCTATAATATGTTTTCAAAATAGATTCTATTTTCTCTTTTCAAAGCGTTTAAAATGAATTAAAGAAAGAGTGATTAGATTAAATGAAGAGATAAGTTATTCGCTTGGTAATGTAAGATATCAAATATTGGTGGTATTATTGAAAAAATAATTAAAAAGGGGTTGTTCTTATCTTGGTTGGGTGTTGGAGTAATCTGAAATCTCTTTTTGCAAAAAAAGATTAATCAGATAGTAATTTTGATCCCAAGTTCTTTTACAAGTTCTTTATATCGGTTACGGACTGTAACTTCTGTTACACGAGCTATAGAAGCTATTTCTCTTTGTGTTCTTCGTTCATTCCCTTTAATACTAGATATATAGATTGCGGAAGCGGCTAATCCTGTAGGATCCTTTCCTCCAGTCAATCCTTCTTCTTTTGCTTTTTTCAGTATTTCTATAGCAGCTTGCTGTGTTTTGCCAGACAAGTTCAGTTCAGTTCCAATTCGAAACACGTAATCGATGGGACTGGCGATCGGAATTTTAATGTCGAGGTTTCTGAGGATAAGTCTATAGCATCTTCCAAGGTCTTTCTTACTGACTCTAGAATCTTGTGCAATCTCATCAATGGTGCGGGGCAGTTTTTTAATACGAGAAGCAGCGTATACAGTTGCAGCGACCATAGCTTCGATGGATCTTCCTCTTACCAATCTTTTCTCGATGGTTTTTCTGTAGATTACCGCTGCAGTTTCCTTAACGCTCTTCGGGATTCCGAGTTGACTTGTCAGTCGGTCAAGTTCAGAAAGTGCATGTGAAAGATTTCGATCTTGTGAACTATGTACACGAGTTCTGATTTGCCATTTTCGAAGCCGATATATCTGTGCACGTCCCCGCGCGGAAATTTTATGACCATACGCATCTTTATCTTCCCAGCCGATCATTGTGCTTAGGCCTTTGTCGTGGATAGTAAAAGTCATTGGTGATCCAACTCGACTTCTTTTTTTCTGTTCGTCAGATGTGAATGCCCGCCATTCTGGGCCAGAATCGATCAACTGGGAACTAACTACTAAGCCACAGTTTTTGCAGATCAACTCTCCACGCACGTTGTCAAGGATAATATGATCGCTCCCACAGTCATGGCAAGTGGTGGGTTGGTCTAATGGTTCGTATTTTCTACTTGAACCAGTGGTGTTGTTCATCAAAATTTGCATCACCTAGGCAGAACAGTTCTAAGCTTCTCTGAGTGGTTGCCTTTACAGTAGAAGCTGTATGTTTGATGTTTTGATTGTGATTCTAGATATCGCCGTTGATCTCTAGTATTCCTTAGAGTTTTTGGGCGAAATCTTTGGATTTCTCATTGGTTATTTGCTAATTGTAAAACACTTTTTTCCCTTTAAAGTTTTTCCCTTCACGTCTCTCAATCTCTTAAATATATATAGATATATATAGAAACCTCAGAAAATCAAACTATAATATTATAGCATTTCCGAAACCAGAAAATCCTGATAAATGCGACATATATTCTCTTTCTAGGCTAAACTCTCCTTTTCGCAAGGTTTTAATGGATGTTAGTAGTAGACATCGTTTGGAGTGTTGTAACATGATTCCTCCAGAACTGCCACCTATCCTCCAATTAGTCTAACACTCTTATTAATCTTTTTATCAGCCTGCATGTTTTATCCTCATTCAAAAGCTCTCTCCAATCTCATCTTTCCGCAAGATTTATCCCACCCGAATTTCTGATTCAATGCTATTAAGGGACACTAGGCAAAAGATTAAAAGGCTAATATTTTTTTGGATGTGTTTTCGATATGGGCTCACGTTTTCGGGTGGACTTTATATGCAACTTCTCCCATATGGCTTTGGATAGTTATGCATGTCTGATGCTACGTATAGAACCAATTTTTTTGTTGAGAGAATGCACATTGAAATCATGTAGTCGATGTACTTTACTATATTTCCAGAAATGTCCGAATTTGGAAAAATTAGAGAAGATCTTCAATGAATCAAAGGATTTCATTGATCTCGAAATGAAATTCAGGCAGATTGCCAAAGATTGTGAACACTATCTTGAGATAATTAGTGTAATATACAAAACCCCAAAAGTAGTTCAGACAATTTATACTTAATTTTTTATGACTGCCTCCAGTCACCAATTGCACAAAAGAAAATTTATCGCAACTCATTAATTTTAAAAATTCATCTAGATTCTGAACTTTCATCAAGAAATATCCATGGATGGGTATTTTTAAAAGATCGTTTATTTTTCAGATCTTTCGATATAAGGTGAATTTTTTTGCACTCTCTCCAGGGTAAAACTGCAGTTGATGCATCAAAAATTCTATATGTTGATGTACATTGTCATTTGGAAGATCCTGAGTTTGATGAAGATCGAGATGAAGTAATACAGGAAGCAAAAAATAATGGAATCATTTGCATCACCTGTGGATTAGGATTAAAGAAAGGAAAGCTTTCATTAGATATTTCTAGAAAGCATAAAGGGCAAATTTTTGCCTGCGTTGGGATGCCTCCCTATTCTTACAATGAAAATAACTTTTCAGAAGTAATTGAATTTTTAAGAAAAAATTCCGCGGAGTTAGTTGGAATTGGCGAAGTTGGCTTAGATTTTTATTGGGTTAAAGAAAAAACAAAAGAGAAGAACAGAAGGAACATTTGAAAAAGTTCATTCAGTTAGCTAAAGAACTTGACAAACCTCTGATAATTCATTCTCGAAGTGCTGGAAAATATGCCATTGAGATTCTAATAGAAGAAGAAGCAAATCATGTATTAATGCATGCATTTGATGGTAAATGGAGATATACACAGGAAGGAGTAAAGTACGCTACTACTTCAGCATACCGACTTCTGTGGTCAGATCCAAACAAAAACAAAAACTTGCACGAATGTTGCCATTAGAAAACTTGATGGTCGAAACAGATTCGCCTGTACTTTCACCTGTCCAAGGGAAAAGAAATAAACCATCGAATTTACCTTATGCCATTAAAAAAATTTCAGAGTTGAAAAGAAATAATTTTGAAGAGATTGCAAAAATTACTACAGAAAATGCAAGAAAATTTTTCAAGTTACCTTTTTAATCAAAATCACAAATACGATCGCTAAACTAAATCTCATTAATGAATTCTATTTTGTCAACAAAATTGGATATCAACTCCTTAATAGAAAATTAACTTTCTTACTAAAGCAGACCTCACTTAAGCCATTCTAATCCTTCAAATGGTATCAGAGAGAACCAGAAATCAGGATAGAAGAATGTTGTAATACATACAAGAATGCAAAGACAAAATGTAGCGAATATCACCAACTTATCTTTCTGCTCTACGGTAACTTCTCGGATAAAAGTTTTCTTAACTTTTGCTGAAAATCCTCTTGATTCTAGTGCCATTGCTCGTTCTTGCGCCTCAAAAATAACTCCCATTAAAAGAGGAACAACCAATGGGACAATTCCTTTTATTTTATTGATTAAACTGGTTTCAAGGTTGAGACCTCTCGACCTTTGAGCATCCATGATAGTCATCGCTTTATTTTGAATAACTGGTACTAACTGAAAAGTAGAGAGTAGGGCATAAGAAATTTTATAAGGCATTCCTGATTTATATAGAGAAACTATAAGATCGCCTGGATGTGTTGTTAAAGTAAGAAGATAGGCAACGCCGAAAACAGCCAATAAACGAGAGATAATTATCAAAGCTAAATTTAACCCATCTTTCTTCAAAGTAAAATGTATGTTTTCGCTTGGGAATCCAAAAATTAATCCCTTTTCAAGGGTAAATACTGGGAAGAGGGCTTGTTCTCCTACAAAAAACCCATATCCAAAAATAATAAAGCATAAGAGAACTCCCGTGGCTTTAATAATATTCGATAAAAAAATTCTAGATATCTTTGCTATTATGCTTAATAAAATGACAAAAATAAAGAGAAAGGAGGATAAAAAAGGATTATTGAATAATAGAGTGGGGATAATTACTCCAATGCAAATGATCATCTTTGTTCTTGGGTCCAACGAATGTATCAGTGAATCTCTTGGAATATAGGAAGATACTGCCAGTTTCCTGCACCATGCAATTCCATAACGTTGTATACTTTATTGTTTGGTAAAAATAAATCTCTCTGGAATATTTATGAGAACCAACCATACGATTATTATGCAAACGGGTTTATCAAGTATGTCTGATATAAATTCTGCGATTAATGAAGCGGTAAATGGATCGTAGTCACTAGCGAGTAATCCAACGAAGATTGCGTCAGCGAAGGCTTTTCCAGTATATCCTCCCCAAAAGTAATAATTCAATGGGGCTGAAGTAAAGGTTGCTGTAAGGGCAAGAATTACGCCTAGGATAAGTACCTTTACAATTTGCATTCCGGTTTTCTCTGGCCTAAAGAAGTCGGTCTTCCACGCAAAGAGTCCAGTAACAAATCCTATAGCACCATTTACTATGGCATATGGTAGGGCATAGGGATCAAATACAAGAAACTTGAAAATGTTAGTTAACAATCCAACTACCAATGCGTTAAAAGGTCCTAGGATCACAGCCGCCAGCATTGTTCCCAATGTGTCTAACCAGAAAGGAGTGAATTGCCCTATATATCCTGCTGCAATGTTGATGCCTATGCATAAAGGGATCATCACTATTCCGAATGTTGAAAATTCTATCTTAAATCTTTCTGCTAAGCTCATTTTCTACCCTCTTTTTGATTTTTTTACTCTTTTTTTTTTAAATGTGATTTTAAATTATTAAATCAACCTATCTAACTATTAAGTTTTATGTGATCGAAAAAATTTGAATTGACTTTTATAAATAACTTAGAGACATAAAGTAATCTGATTATTCGAAAAAAGTATCTATATGACTTATATGATTATGGACAGACATCAACTCACTCACAAAAAATGTAAACAAATAACTTAATTAGTTTTAGAAATATCGAACAATTTATATGTCTACTGTTCTTTGAGTTCACAACCAAAATACAAAGCATTGGGAGAAAGAATCGATTTTTATGATGCATTGATGGAGGATAAAATGATGAAGACGGACGAAAAACCATATGGATACGGACGACTCAAATGGGTGTCTACTAACTGGCTGGCAA
>JAECRX010000115.1 GCA_016292335.1 Candidatus Sifarchaeum subterraneum
GAAGGAATAATGGGGCTAAAGGAGGGTGATGTAGTCTATCTTCTTGATCCTTCAGGTGGAGGACATGCAACAGCCCAAACGCTCATCGAATTGGGAATAAGGGTGGTTGTTACAGATGGGGAAATGAGTCATCTTGCTAAAGAGAGATTTGCTGAAGAAGAAATTCCAGTCATCTCAACAGACGGTTTGCAATTACATCAAGTTGACGAATTTGCGATTGCAAACAGAAGAAAATTGAATGAAAAAATTGAAGAATGGAAACAAAAACGTGAAGAAAAGAAGAAAAAAGAGGCAATGGAATGGCTTAATGATCTGATTTCAGAATATAGACAGAGAAGATTAGAAGAAATCAATGAAAACCCTAATTAACTTCGGCTTGAATATATCAAGACACATTATATATAGTTTGAAATATACAATTAATAACAACTCTAAACCAATTTACATGAACTAATTTCTGGATAATTAAATGATTCACTGCTACAATGGTAGGCCTTGCAAAGAAACATCATATATTGGAGAGAGCTAAATGAGGGCAAAACTCGAAATAAAAAAATGGGCAGACAAAACAGAAGTAATCCCACATACGGAAGTAGCGGTGAATACCTTTATTAAAAATATTGGTGATGTTGCTGCATACAATGTGACTGTCCATGAAGGAGAAATTAAGCCTATTGGCTACTATCACATCAAAGGAAGAAAGAAAGAATACTTTTATTTTTCCTTGCTCAAACCCCAGCATTCCCTAAATATCTCTTTTAAATTCATTCCAATTGCTGAAGGATATATGACTCTCTCAATCGAACCAAGTGTAGTTTCATGGACTGATTCAATCAGAGTATTGTATGATGAATTCGTTTCTGTGAAAACTAACATCATAAATGTTAACTGTTATCCGGCTCGAAAAACTGAAGAACTAGTTGAAGAAACTATAGAGCCACCTCCTCCATCTCCTCTGATTGAAACATTCGACATAGCAGAATTGGAAAAGGTAGAAGAGATACCGCAGGTTCCCAAACAAATCACACCACCATTACCGACAAAACCATCACCAAAACATCCTCAACTAAAACCAGTTGTGGGCACATCTCTACCTGAAGAAAAATTGGACGTGAAAGTCCAAAAATTGCACGAAAAAATTCTAGAATGGGAAGGAAAGGTAGAAAAAAAGGAACCTAAGAAAATTATCAGACCAAAAGCACCAGTTTCACCTCTCGTGCCTGAAAAAATTCAGCCCATCGATAGTTCAATAGAAGTATTTTCAAAATCGATGGATGAAATGATAGAAAAAGTACCGTTTCCATTACTTTTTGATCAGGCCCAAGCCCTCTTCGACAATCAACAGTTTATTAAATCATTTTTGATCTTGAAAAAAATTTTAATTATGAAATGGAACGAATATACTCAGAAAGACAAAGAAATTCCAAATAAACCATCAGTCCTCCGAATTATCAATTATCCTTCATACAAGCTCGATAAAATAAATATTCAAGCCTTACAATTTTGTTTTAAAGTAATAAAGCCGTTCCTCCCACCCTCTCAACAATCATTAGAGATAAAAGAACTCAAATGGTGATTTAGTGGAAGAATTATACAATAAAGTTTTTGGCAGAATAATTGGCGAAATAAAGAAAAGGGATGTATCAGTACAAGTTCACGCTGCTGAATTGAAGAGTGTAATGACCGAGTTCGAAGATGTGACAAGATCTGGATTTTATCTACGCGAAATCGATACCATCAGCTCAGAATTGGGAATTAGTTTTCAAGAAGCTGTCACCACATTCCTGCTCAATTTATCCCCTATGATGGGTGATATGCACTCCGCATATGAGATCGTTTTTGGTTGTTGGAAAAAACTTGGCGATGAAATTGGTGTCGAATTTGAATGGGAAGAAAAAGTGGGAATCAGTGCCCAAATTAATTACGCTAAGGATAACATGGCCATTTTAGATATTATCAGAATAGGCCAAGTAATGAATAAAATAGAAGGACTCGAAGTAGAAAAAACTGAAATACTTTTTCAATTCTTCAGAGAACTTGTTATACTTAATGAACAATTGGAAGAATTAATGCGAGAAAAAAATATTATTTCTCGTGATTATTTCTCATCTTTAAGATCCATTATTGTTCCACAAGTGGTTAGAGGAGAAGTAAATCTTGAACAGTTGTTCCAGGCAAGAGTTACACAATTACTGCTCTATGGTTTTGGTGAAAAGCCAACTCTGAATGAACTATACGGAAAAAGTGTGGATTACCTTGCAAAGGTCGTATTTGACAAATTTTATTGGGGCAGGTTTTTGAACAGCCTTTTAATAGAATTTTCCAGATTTGATGATATAACGGGTATATCAGAAAAAGACAAGGTTTTATACACTCTCAGTAAACAAATTCCCCAATGTGTCCTCTCGGGATACATTACTTGGAATGAACTAAAGGACAAGATTGTCAATCAACTTGTATACTCAATGAAAAGTTCAAGCAAGTGGGAAGTGAAAAAGATTGGAGATATCATTGATAAAAATCCATCAATAATTTTTCGGGGTATAACGGAAGATTCATTAGAACGAGCAGAAGAAGATAAGTGGGCTGCGAATTTCCTTGCCTCAATTATCAGACCGCTGAAAAATAAGTATGACGAGATAAAAGAACTCAAGGAAGTTAAAGAGGAAAAAATAACAGCTGTTCCAGTAAAGAAAAAAGTCTATGGTGTAGAAACCGACATAGTAGCAGAGTATAGGCAGTTGCTTTCAGACTATGAATCAAAATTACATATTATCGATATCCATGAAAAAGATGCAAAACAAAAATTGATTTCTTTATTGGAGAACGAAGAAAAGTTATCTGGGGAAGAAAAAGAACTATTATCATCCTCGGTTATTTACGCCGCAAGGTATGCTGGTGGCGTACCTGATTTCTATCAAAAAATAGAAAACGAAAAATACTTGATCAATAAATTAGCAGAGAGAATCATCCAATTGAAAAACTGGAATTCTAGATACACTTTTGAAGAATTAAGAACTTTCATTGAGTATGAAATAACTGTGTTACACGCGTTTTTAAAAATAAGATCTTATCTTGATACGATTATTGCACAATGGGGAGATAATGACCCAAATCTTTCCAAAATCGTTTTTGTGGTATTACCCACACTTTTAATCAAATGGTTAGCAGTCCCTAATGTTCTAACTGTCCCAACTTTTCTGAATAGAAAAGACTTGTTAACGAATACTATGAGAAACGACACACGACATGCTTTGATACTGTTTACTTCTGCATTACTACAAATCAGTCTTCCTGACGCTCATGAAAAGATTTTTTCAATGTTCCCTGAATCACTTGTTCCAAGAAAAGCTTGTATCATCCCTGATAGTTTCTTCCCATTTTTTGAGTATTTATTGGAAAGGAGAAGTAATTAATGGATGATCTTACCACTCGGCAACTTGAAGAAATAAACAAAATCTTTCTGACATTTACCACAAAAAAAGGAGCTTATGGTGGATATGGAGAAGGAGTTACCCCTCGATTTGCTGAAGGTTTATTAGAAATTATTTCATCAAGTTATTCTTCTTCACAAAAGTTCGCCTTAGAACTCTATCGAACAAAAATCTTGCCCGAAAAAATCCTGGTACCTAAAGAAAGGATTTCACCAGAAGTTGTTTATGTTCTTACTGAAAAAGGCATTGAAGAACTCTTAGGAGTTTCAGTTTTTATCAGTTCTATGTATGATATCGAATTACGCAAAGCTTATATGGCCGTTAGAGACGTTTCTGAACAAATAGATGGCTTCTTCTCAAGAATAGATAAATTGAAAGGAGAAAATATAAATTATGATACGATTGAATCCACCTTTATGTCTATTTGCGAAGGATATTTAAGAACAAGGCTGTTCGAGGATGAATCATATCTTTTTGAACTAGAAAAGTTGTTAAATATTAGTCTAGGAAAAAAAACCTTCGAAGATCCACTAGTAAAAGCATCTTATGCACCTGTAGCACTTTTAGAACTAGATTATGCTGTAGAAAAACCTTTTGCGTGTAAAAACAATCATCGATATGAATTAAAAAGTTTAACAAGTGAAGATTGTCCAAAATGCGGGGCCCCACTTTTAAAAAATCTCCCCCCCTCCGTTAATTACACAAATATTCGGGGAATAAAAAATCCTAACTCAAAAATTATTTTTCCTTTCACCGCAATACCGCATCTGGTTTTTGATCATGTTAAGACAACTTGGAAATTGCACAACATTTTCATTGAAGAAAAAACTTGGAGTGGGCGTTTCATTGATCTTTTGCTTCTACCTAAAGAAGTGATCTATCGAAGCATCCGAAAAACATTTGAAAAAGAGGATGAACAATTTTTAACAATTATTTGGGAACCATTCTTTTTTGATAATAAACATTTACGTGGGAAAACCTTCGTGATTGTTTTTGAAACTTCAGAAGAAGGACTTGGCCTTAGAAAATGGTATTATGAATTTTCGAGGCTAAAAGAAAAAATCTTTGAAGTTTATGCCGAAAAACTCTCGATGAACCTTGATAACGAAGTGAATATACAGATTGGTAGTGTTAACGAAGAAACAGGATTGATACAAATTGATTATGATCTCTTCGAAGTTATAAGTTGGTGAATTAAATCGGTTACATAAATTGGGGGCTAAAAAACTGGTGTCAATAAGAAAAACGGCAAAAGTGTCCGTTGTAGGCGAAGGAGGAGTCGGAAAAACAAGAATGATTACAAATTTTCTTAATTTAAAAGATCAACAATCTGTAGATGCAATGTGGAGTGAAACAAAAGTAAGAACAGTAGGGATCCATTTTTCAGAGATAGCATGGCAAAAAATGAACTTTGTGTTCTGGGACTTTGCAGGTCAACATCGTTATGGAGAGTTACGTGAAAAGAATTTAAAAGGATCCGATGGTTGCATCTTAGTTTATGATATCACGAGACGTCTCAGTTATGATGAAGCAATAAGCTATTTTCTGAAAGAAATAATAGAATCAAATGAACCTTTCCCGCTCGTGATTATCGGAAACAAAAATGATCTTAGGGAAATATATGAAAAATATCTTCCAGAATTCATTGACACATTGTACGATGTTCTCTATGAATTAAAAAAACCATATTCTTTTAAAGTTTCTCGCCCTCATACTCCAACTCAAAAAATAGAAGATAGCCCCAAAATTGAAAAAAGAGTGCTGATTGACGAAACTAGAAAAAGTCTAATGGAGATATTATCAGAAAAACTGCCTTCTTCTTTAGAAACAAAAAACCCTCTTTTGGCAGAATTAGCCCCCACTTTCATCCCAGGTTTTGTGAATGAACTTTGCACTTTTATAACTCAAGATTATAGAAAAACATCAATATTCCACATCAAAAACATGCTGGTTCAAAGTCAATATTTCAAAACATATCTTGAAAAAAATACAGACATTTATGAACTATCAGAAATTATTTCAAAAGCAGTGAAAAAAGCCCCACCAAAGACCAAAAATGAACTAATGGTTCCTTTCGAACATTTTGAACATGTATTTGCAGAGCATTTGTTAGAAGCCCTTTTATGGAAGAAAGAAATTGAGAGCGAAAACTTACTATACATCCCTCGAAACTTTTTATTCAGTTTAATTGATGTTCCTATGGAAATTCGTGAATTTATTTTAAAGCAAGCACCTACTTTGCTTTACTACGATTTAGAAACAAAGTTTCCAGTTAGCTTAAATATCTCTGAAGAAGAAATGATCCAGGCTCTAGAGAGATGTATCGTTGATTCAAGATTGCTCGATGAATTGTTTAAAACAATTCCCGACTTCATTGAAAATCCTTTAATAGGATGTGCAGAAACCTCTGCAAAAACAGGTGTAAACGTTGAAAAGATTTTCGTCAACATTCTCTCGGGAGCTTTCAATTATTCAGAACAAAAGGAACTAAAGAAACCTTTAGTGAAAGAAGAGGTCGACATCGATGAATGGGATAAAATAACCAAATGATTTTAAGAGCTATTTTTTCCTGCGACTCTTTTTTAGAATGCTAGGGAGGAGGTCACTCATGCTGCTGTATCATCTGTTTTTTTTATAAGCTTGTCATACTTTTTTCATTCGACTGAGCAGAATCCAATGACATCTTCTTGGTTTTCAAAGAGTTGAATCGCATCAGAAAATTCGGTTAGCATTTGATATAACTCCATAAGATTGATCTTTTTCTTCAATGCAGAAACAACAACTAGACTATTCTTCTTGCATACTCGAAATATTTCTTTTAGCGATTTTTGTGGAACGGGGACGTTTTGTAGCAAGGTAACCGAAAAAACTTTTGTGAATTTTTGTGACAAAAAAGGCAAGTAATCTACATCAGCAAGGATCAATTGTGCATTTATAGATCCAGAGAGTCTTTTTTTGGCTATTTGTAACATATTTTTTGATCCATCAATCCCTATTACGAATTTTGCTTTTTCGCTCAAAATTTTACAGAAAAAACCAGTTCCACATCCAGCATCGAGAATTATATCTTTTTTTTTATGTTTACATTTTCTAGGATGCTTTTGTATTTTTGGAACTGTATCTCGAAATATCTGGCATCGTAAAGCCAAGCTGTCTGGTTGTATTTTGAAAAAATATCCTTCTTTTTCAAAAAATCTGGCAAAAATTTATTTCCCCAATTCAGATGATTTTAATTGGTTATTCAAGAAATTTGATGAGAAAAATAATAATTTAAAGATGTTTACAGTTTAGAAATACTCAGAAGGTCTATCCGAGTTTCCTGTTCCCGGAGTTTTTCCCTTAGTTCTTCTATCCTTTCTGTCAGAAGATAAGGCTCTGTGCTGAAAACAATCAGGTAGGCTGTTAATACACTTTGGGGTGGAGTCATTTTTTCTAATTCCGAAATTATGGTTTCTTTAACTAAACATTCATTTTCGTACATGTTTACAATTTCAGCAACATGTTCTGTAAGGCCATCTAACAAAGTAACTAATTCATTGGCGTTTTCTTTGATGTTTACTCCTCTTTCGAAAATCGAATGTATAGATACTTGAAAGTCGGTCAATCTATTTTTAACTGATCTAAACTCATTCATTATCTTTTTAAACTCTTTGAGATATTTTCGCAATTTCGGTATATACTCATTGATCGCGAGATAAAGTTTGTAAGTCGTATTTTCAACTATTCGCTCGAAGCTGTCTAATTTGCCTAAAGTGTTTTTTTGAGATATATGTTTGATTTTTGAGACAATGTTTTGTATTGCAGAAATTGTCTGCATGGCTTCTGCCTGCAGAGCATTCCAACTTTTCATTGAGTTTTCAATATTTTTTATTGAGCTCGCTATAATCTGCATTGAACTTTCACTTTTTGATGGCTCTTTTTATAGCAGTATCATATCATGTGTTTGTGTAATTACGTGTCCTAACACTACTTAAATCCTTCTAAAAGGATGAATTCTACAGAAATTATTACTGCCTTATATTTAGATGAGAACTTTCTATAATAATTTTCGGTTTTGAGAAAATTAGAAAAATGAATCGCTTCTTCTATTTATCTTTTGTTATGGAAGGATAGATAAGATCATTTTGAAGCGATAAATATAGCAAAAGTTACTTCTTAAAAGTCAGAAACAGGAAGACGATCAAAAATATGATTTATTTATTCTACGAGTTCTGTCGCATCGATTTTTATCCACAGAATATTATTCCCTCGTATGAATATTTCACCGTATTTGGCTATGGGTTCTCCATCGGGTGAATGTTCTGTTGCGTTATTAAGTTCTAAATTCATATAATTATCAGCTGCTTTCAGTCTTCCTTGGAACTCGCGAGTATCTTTCAACTTTATGAGAATGAGATTGTTTAATGCCTTTGATAACATTTTCAGAGGCGCTTTATCAGGAGGGCCAGACAAGTGATTTCCACCTTTTTCATTTTATACCTTTTTAAAAAAGCTATCTGATTAGTAGAAAGTCTTTTTTTTAAGCTTTTTCATCATTGAGATCATACTCTTCATAATTTTTATAACCTTTTTCGTCCCCTGCGAGTCATCCTAAAACCGTCTTAAGCGTTGGACTATCATTGACGGCTC
>JAECRX010000116.1 GCA_016292335.1 Candidatus Sifarchaeum subterraneum
ATGATAGAATTCAGTATTCCAAAAGGATGTTATGCAACTTCCGTTCTTAGAGAAATTATGAAAGCAGATTAACCAAAAAAATTTTACATCCAAGTAGGTTAAATGGGAGAATGATAACGTCAAAAAAAATAAAAGAGAACCACTCAAGGGAAGTGGTTATTGCAGAAATATATTTCGACAACTTCATCTGGTAGATCGGTCTTTGTGAGGAATTCACTGATAGTTGTAAACTTTACAAAAGACCTGTTTGCCAATTTTTCTAAAAATTGGAAGAAAGAAGTATAATTATACTCAATTTCCTTTTCTTCTAAATACCTTTGTTCATCCATACTATAGCAAATGTGCCAGGGGTGCATACTTATCATGCAATAACCCCCATTTCTATTTTTAAAGAGTTTATTGATAGCATATTCGTAAAAATCAATAGATTTTTTTTTCTCAAAAAATTGCCATAGATAAAGATTGAGATGAAATGGCATTTCAGTTATTTTGTAATTTTCCGTCTGAATATAACAGGGAAACAAGGGTGTTTCTATAATTCTGGTTTTGAAACTGTCAGGCCAAACATCGTTAGAGATAGAGAGAGAGGAATCGTAAACGTATTTTTGGTCAACCAGAACATGAAAAGTATCCTTGTTCAATCGTAAATATGGGGCACGAAAGCCCAATGGACGTTTACCTATTATTTTTTCTATCATTTTTGTTGCTGTACCAATTATCTTTTTCTGGGTTGAGTAATTAAGCTTTATTCCAGAATTTATACCAAGTAGATCTTCATGATCCATGCCATGGCATGAAACCTCATGGAAGAGGATTGAATCTAAAATATCTTCGTTTTCGAAATGTTTTACAAAGTTTCCTTCCATAAAAAGAGTGCATTGAATGTTTTTTTTCTTGAGAAAGGGCATTAAAATTTCTAATCCTTTTATCGTGCCATCATAAAGAACCTTATTTCTGGATGTTTTCTTCTTTCCAACTAAAAAATGATTTACCCCTTCAATTTTTCCTTTAACTGGAACTACTGCATCTCTATCTATATCGATTGCCAAGCAAACATACAAGTCATCTGACAAAAATTTACCCACCTTTTCGCTTAATTCTTGTGTCTTCCAGGGAGATACTGCTCTTTTGGCCTATTATATTGATTTTTCTTTTGCTACCATTGATTTTATTTATTAAATTTATGCATTAATTCCAAAGAAACATTTTGTAGCTTTTATTGTATTTTGCAAAACCATTGCTATAGTAATCGGACCTACACCACCGGGAACAGGGGAAATCACAGAGGCTACCTCTTTTACGTTTTGGAAATCAACATCTCCAACAATTTTTCCATTTTCAAGCCGATTTATTCCAACATCAATAACTACAGCTTCTTTTTTGACCATTTCCTTAGTTATTAAAAATGGTTTACCAACAGCTACAATCAATATATCTGCCTGTTTCGTATGATCTGATAGATTTTTAGTTTCAATGTGACAAAGAGTTACTGTTGCCCATTTTTCCAGCAACATTAAAGCCATTGGTTTGCCTACAATATAGCTCGAACCGACAACCACCGCGTTTTTTCCTTTAATTTTCACACCTGCTCTATTTAACAATTCCATTACCCCCAAAGGTGTACAGGGAGCAAACTTCGCACTACCAGCCACTAAATTGCCCATGTTCACAGGATTAAGACCATCTACATCCTTCTCTGGTAAAATCTTTGCTAAAACTTCTTTTTCATCTATGTG
Organism: Candidatus Sifarchaeum subterraneum; assembly: GCA_016292335.1. Lineage (GTDB taxonomy): Archaea > Asgardarchaeota > Sifarchaeia > Sifarchaeales > Sifarchaeaceae > Sifarchaeum > Sifarchaeum subterraneum. The sequence goes on from JAECRX010000116.1 coordinate 1,737, forward strand.
GGATGGTAAGGGGAGTTGAACTAAAATGCCATGAATTTCCTCTTTTTCGTTTAACTTATGAATCAATTGAATTAGTTCTTCATTATTAGTGTCCTCTGAGAGTTTGTAAACTTCTGAATAGATCCCCACTTTTTCGCAAGATCTTTGTTTTAACTTCACATAAGTTTCAGAAGCAGGATCTCCACCCAACAGTATTGTAGCTAGTCCAGGTGTAACGCGATATCTCTCCCTTAACTGTTCGATTTCGTTTATTAAATCAGCTTGAATATCGCTAGCTATCTTTCGACCATCAAGAACAAAAGCGGTCATTTTAAAATTTCACCAATTAATTCTAATGTTTATCAGAGGCAATCCCCATAAAAGGTAAATAATTGCTAGTATTTGAATATTACGCATGAGAAATGTCTAAATTGTCGGGTAAGAAATCAAATGAATGCAAGTCACGGATAAATATTTAGATACATATTTATTTTCCAATTATGACACTATCATATAGGGAGAAAATGAAATAAATATAAGGAGAGTATCATTTAAAGCCGTAACATAGACATGAACAGAAAAAAGCAGATGAACATAAAGGAGGAGACCCTGGTGATCATAAAGAATATTGAGGAAAATCTGGGAAAAAAAGATGGAACAAAAAGATTAGTTGGATTATGGGATTCAATTCTCTTAGTTGGGCAGGGAACAATGCCGCATTTCCATGAAACAACGGAGGAAATATATTACATAATTTCCGGGCAGGGACTTATGACTATCGATGGAGAAACAGAGTTGGTAGATGAAGGAGATATTGTTTATATCCCCTCAAATAAGGTTCATACCATTCGACAGACGGGTAACCTTCCGCTTCGTTTTATCACGGTTTCAATTGATATTCATGAAAAGTTGCGCAAGCCATCACAAAATCACTATATTTAGCATTTTTTAATTTAAATCGAACAAAAAGGTCTTATTATTAGCTATTTGGATTTTTGTAATCTGTAACTGCTATTGAAAATCTTTTTAAATGAGGTACAAGAGCACGAATGATAAAATAACTTAAGAGGGAAAATAAAAAATAAGAATGGATATTGTCAAAAGAAATATCCATTTAATGGTGTTTTTTCTTCCGCATAGATATAGTTATCAGCGCTACAATAGGAAGCAGACCAAGAAGTATTGTGCCAAGACATAAACCCTCGACTTCTCCGCCAGTTTCTTCCTCAATAGTAGTTTCACCGCTCACTATTTCAGCATTTTGCCAATCCCATGTGAATACTTGAGCGAAATATGATGCGATATCACTATTATAAATGATTACACCCGCCTCTCTGTTTTCATTAGCAGCTTCATTGGACCAATTGATACTTGAGATCAAAACGATCTCTCCATCAACGATAATGCCTTTGTTATGACAATATTCAAAAACGCTACTAGAATACGCAATTTCAATTCCTTTAGATGCCATCAAATTAGCGGAATCTTCCGCACCGGACGGTTTTTTATCAATAATTACTTTAACTGTAACTCCACGATCAACTGCATCGATCAATTCATCTAAAAACTCGTTTGAACCGCTGTCCCATTTAGTTTTTATGTAGGCTTGCTGAACATAAATTGTGCTTGTTGCAGACTGTAAGATCTGTTTTATCGCAGAAACGTCGTTGTCAGGTGAAACAATTGGCTGAATTTCCATGCTTCCCGTGAATTTCTTTGAGGTAAAAGGATGTGAATAGCTTCCTTTAGAAACTTTAGCCGAAAAGGACCCTTCATCATCATCTTCTGGAACGTAGGGCGTAGCTATTGTCATATCATTATTAAAGACTTGGAGAAAATAGTTGACTATGTCATTGTTCTTTATCATTACACCCCATTCTCGATTTCCGTAACTTGGATCTTTCGGAATGCTTGTTTTCGCCCAATTCGCACTCTGGACAAGGACAACCTCGCGATCGACAATAATGTATTTTGCATGAGTGAAGTCATATGCGTTTGAGGAGAGATATAAATTTACATTTGTAGCACCAGCGTTATCTGCAGCTTTTGATAGATTATATAAGGCACCTCTTGTATATGATGATTCAAATCCTGATGCATGACGGTAGGAAACAATCACATTTATTACCATGGAGGGATTTCTTTCCATTGCATTGTTTAACTCTTTCAGAATAAATCCGTTGCTAATTGCATAAATACATACATCAATTTCCTCATCCGCATCTTGAAGAGCAGCTATTGTAACACTGAAGCTAGAATCTGGGGACGTATATGCTGTGACCTCCATACTACCAGAATATTTTGTGGCTGGAAAGTTACTAAATGTGCTAACATTGGTATTGGTAATAGTAGCTGTTGGTGGTGCAAAAATAGTGACAATGAATAGCAGCGTTAGCGTTGTTACAATTAGGCTTTCCTTTCTCATTTATTCTCACCTTTATTGAATAAGTAAATATGAGCAAAACTTAAGTCTATTTCGATGACTCCTAAACGATCCATTAAAAAAGAAACGATGGAGGTGATATGATGGCCAAAGAGTTAAAATACGAATTTTCAAGCCAAGAACAGATCAATAAGTGTTTAAATTGTTTAAAAACTAAAATGGATATAATATCTGAAGAAATGGAGGAAAGTGGCGGCCTCAAAATTAAATCACCCTCCAGATCTTTGATATTATTAGTTCTTCCAACTTTTACTGAAGAACAAAAACTTACAATATTTGTACAGGCCACTACAACAGACAAAGATGCTGAAACAATTGTAAAGACATGTTTTGGAAAACCGAAATCAGAAAGAAAGCTCGCTCCATCAATTTTAGAAATATCAAAGGCTATCATTCAGTCTAGTAAACAGAACCTAGATTTATTATCGGAAGATGTATGCGAAAGATTTGGATTGAATCCAAAACAATTTGATCGATATAGAAAAATGATTGATCAGTCTGCCTCAATGCCTGGAGCACTATCAGAAGTAAAAATGGCTGCAGAGAAATTAAAAAAGTTATAAAATGTCCCTATCAGCACAAGATACTTTTTTATCAATTAAGAAGATATCAACGAATCAAAAATTGCCGAAATCAAAGTTAGAACAACCCTAGGGTGCCTTAAAGTAGATCTAATTACGTGGGATTGCATGTCAATATCCCCTTTTTCTTCTATTTCTTCAACTAGATTATATTTCTTCACTGTGTCAAATAATTTATCTATGCTTTTATCAGAAAATCTGTCTATTGTTTTCCTAAGTAAAAGCATTGCAGAAAACTCCTTTCCTAAGGCCCTTCTACATAATCCCTCGTATTGTTTTATAATTTTTTCAGAGGTATCATTCTCTCGAACAGCTTTCGCTGCTATGTATCCTGCATAAAGGGCAGACAAGCCTCCTGTTATCACCCCACCTCCTGTGGTAGGTTTTGTTTGACCTGCAGCATCGCCTACAGACACAAAACTGTCAGTAAAAGTCTTTTTAGGTGGACCTCCGAGGGGGATCATACTCGCAGAAAGTTCGCGTATAATCGCTTTTTTCAGTCTTTCAGAAACAAGAGGATTTTTTTTAACAAAAAACTTCAGCAGTTTGCCAGCATTTCTTTTATTAGCCGCAAGTCCGACTTTTGCAAAGCCTTCTCTTTGTGGAATGATCCATGCAAAAAAACCAGGGGCAACATTTTTTCCAAAATAAATTTCTACAAAATTTGAATCAATATCATAGACATTTGCCATTTCATACTGAACAGCTACTACTTTCTTTGAAGGATCAGGAAGAGGCAACCTTGTTTGGCGTAATAATCTTGCTGTATGGCCTTCAGCATCTATAACAATATCCGCTTTTATTTTAAAAGTATCCTTTTTTCTTGTTTTGCCATACACACCTTCGATCTTGCCATTTTTTTGGATGAATCCCTCAATTTTGGAGTTTAACATTATCTCTGTGCCTTTCTTTTTTGCTTTAGATGCAACCCATTTGTCATACTCCCTTCTATCTACAACATATGCTTGTACTTCATTTCTTTCTACAGAAAAATGCTTACCTGATGGAGAAAAAAAATGGGCACCTTTAATACTTTTATTCTCTATAGCTTTTGAAGGGGGGGTGACACCAATTCTTTTCAACCCTTTAACACTTAGTAGACCAGCACAGTGTGCTGGAATTCCAATTTCAGGGTGTTCTTCAGCTATAATAACTTTCAAGCCTTTTTTTGCTGCCGAAAAAGCAGCCATTGACCCATTAGGACCTGCTCCTATTACAACAACATCTGTTTCTAATAGATTATCTTTCATGAATTTTCCCTTTTCAGATTTGAATCATGGAAATAATTATCAAGATATTAAATAAACTGATCACAATATAATTTACAATGTGAAAAATGTGCGGAATATGGATTCTAAGCTTAATATTTACGAATATTCAATATCTCGCATGTTCATAAAGGAATATATGAAAAGAATGCTTCTAACAATTGATAAAGAGTTGAAAGATCCATTTACAGTTGAAAGTTTTGGACAAGCATACCAAAGGAGTGAATATCAAAAAGGAGAATACTTAGAATTTATAGGGGGGGAATGAGTGTCAGAAACATTTGAATACAAACAGATTATTGCGTTACGTAACGATATTGAGATGTCTAAAGGAAAACTTGTGGTTCAAGGCGCTCACGCAGCAGTGGCAGCAGTCATGATCACTAGAAATAAGAAACCCTTCTTTGTGCATAGATGGTTTAAAGAAGGACAAAAGAAGGTCGTCATCCGAATAAATACTTTAGAAGAATTACTGGAAATCAAAAAGAAAGCCGAAGAAATGGATATTCCATGTGCTCTTATCCAAGATCGAGGCCTTACTGAACTTGAACCAGGGACGATAACCGCTCTTGGGATAGGCCCTGCGCCTGAAAGAGTTATCGATAAAATTACAGGAGATTTACCTCTCTTTTGATTACATAATAATTTTGGTGGGTGTGCAGTCTTGAGGTTGGCCAAAGATTTTTTCATTTTTTTCGGTTTTGAAAGAACTATAATGATCACCGTTTTAATAGTTGGATTATCAATCTTGGTTGCTTCAACATTTGATATTATAGGTTCTCTTTATATCGCGATTATAACTGCTTTTGGATTCACTGGGATTGTTGCTATCAACAACATTTCAGACATTGAAATCGATTTAATTACTAATCCACGAAGGGGTGAAATTACTAAAAATCTTGGTAGAAAAGCCTGGGTTTTGGCATTTAGCTTACTCTTTATTAGTTTAGGAGCAGGAATATTGACACAAAAAATCTGGATTCCTTTTTTGCAAATCATAGCTTTTATCTGTGGTTGTACGTACTCTTTCACTCCTCTTAGACTACGAGAAACTTTTTGGAAGTTACCAATGACTTCTGCAGAGGGAATAATACCGATTTTGATTGCAATAGTCTATTATGATGCTTATACACTTTATTCCTTTGCTATTGCTGGAGGTGCGGGTTTCTGCATTGTTTGTTATGCTCTTTGGAGTGATATTTCTGACTATCTGGGAGATATTAAAGGAGGCTCAAAAACTCTTCCAGTAACATGGGGTTTGAAATCTGCAATTATCTTTGCAATAATTCTTACCTATGGAGTGGTTATACTATTGTTTGTAGTCGGTTACCAATATGTCTTGAATATCTGGTATTTCGTGATAGCCCTAGGAGGTGCCCTTTACCTATCTATCAGGTATATAAAGAAAAATAGATTTTTACAGAATTCAAACGATGTTGAAAGTCTTTATGGGGTCGGCAAGACATTCACTAAAGACTTCAAAATTTTTGCGGCTATTCAAGTATTTAATGTGTTGATTGCAGCAATTTTAGTTTGAAAATGGCGTCATTTTTACAGGGGGCGTGAATCAGGAAGCTGTGATTTGTATTATCACAGAGCCCTCAGCTAATATTGAAATAGTAGATTCGCAATAAAAAAGTATGAAGCACCTTGTATGAGCATTAAAAGAATTTCATGTTGAAGAAATGCCTATACGTGCAGTAGACAAACCATTGAAATTATTAAGAGAAATTAATACTACCTACAAAACGTAGATTAAAGAAAGTTTAGTTTTATATCCACTGGAATACCTTCCCTAATGCTCTCAGATACAATACAATACTTTTCGAATATCTCTTTACATCTTTTAATTTTATGAATATCTTTGGGTTCAATAGAGGGAGAAATTTCCACCTGAATGGCTTGTATTCTCCAGTATCCCTCCTTATTTCGTTCAATAACACCACTGACTTTTGTTTTCAGATTTTTTACTTCTAATCTCGACTTTCTAAGACAAAAGGCAAGACTTGCACTTAAACAGAACCCTAGTGCGGATCCAAGAAGACGTGACGCATTTGGACCCTTACCCTCACCACCGATTTCTGGTGTTTCATCAACTATCCACCCTGCCTCACCAACATTTGGTAGTTCAAAATCCACTTCAAATTGAAAATCTTTAATTAGCCTAAGATTAAGACTGAAAT
>JAECRX010000117.1 GCA_016292335.1 Candidatus Sifarchaeum subterraneum
AAATAATCATCAGAAACGGAGGGAGTGATCCACACTTTTCAGACGAACTCACTCTCTTGGGATTGGATTTAGAAGGGTTCAAAATGATCGGAAATAAAGTAAGACAAATAGCAAAACAGGTTTGTAACGGGAGAAACATCGATCTTATAGGCAGTGGCTATAATCCCATAGTTTTACCTTATGCTTGGCTTGCTTTGGCGACAACAGCAGCTGGATATGACATCGAACTTGAAGAGCCTGTAAAAAAATCTAGTTGGCTTAATGATCCGCGGCTGCTAGAAAAAACCAAAAAAGCAGTAAAGGAAGTTAAAGAAATCTTGTCTAACTATTACTCTTTTTAGCAACTTATCTATAATTTACCCACACAATTCTTTAAAAAGAGCTTATATTTATTCGTGACCTGCATAAAATTTCTTCTGGAAATCCTTATTTTAACAAGTTCATACTACATGGCCAAAGAAAAAGTAGTAGATAAAAAAATGGACGGTATTTTATGACAGATATCTTATTGACTAATGATGACGCCGTTTTCTCACCTGGCCTTTTGGCATTGCGTAAGGCTATTAATGATCTAGGAAACGTCGTTGTTGTTTCTACTCTGGAAGAACAAAGTTGGAGGGGCAAGGCAGTTTCTCGTTTTGGAACTGTTAATCTTGAAGAAGTAAAACTTCAAGATGGTTCAAAAGCTTATGCAGTTGGTGGGACTCCCGCTGATGCAGTGTTGATCGGTATTTTTAATATTCTACAGGAAAAGATGCCTGATGTTTTAATATCTGGAATAAATATAGGCGCAAATATTGGATCTGCTTTCATTTTGAGTAGTGCTACAGTCGGAGCTGCATTCGAAAGTGCGTTGATGGGGATACCATCAATCGCAGTATCCCTTTCAGTCCCGAGAAAAACTTTAAATGAAAAATATACGGCAGATGCCTATACCAATGCATTTTCTTTAGCTGCTGAAGTAGGAAAAGAGTTTTTAAACATAGTTTTGCATGAAGACCTTCCCCCTGACGTTGATTTACTTGTTATCAATGTGCCTTTTTCTGTAGCAGAGGATACACCAATAAAAATAACAACAATGGCAAGGATGCATTACGGTAGCTGTTTTGAACAGATAAGTCATAAAACCTTCCAATTCAGTACAAAGAAATATCAACCGTTACATTTTCACATAGGACCTGAAACAGATATACATGCTTTAACAGTTCAAAATCAGATTTCTGTAACTCCATTAAGTCTTGATTTAACTAGAGGAGTAAAGAAACTTCAAAAACTGCTCTCAAAATCAAAATATTTGAGCAAAAAATTAATTGAGTGACATCGATTTCAGGTAACTAAGGGGAAAACAGGATCGAGTTATCCGAATTCGTAAGAGAGGATATGGCTCCTAGGATAAAAGTATCGATTTGGCATCGAGACTGTATATCGCGTTAGATTACAAGTGAGGCTGTATATTTGCTCAGAAAACTTTCTGGCCAGATTTCTATTCTTTGCTACCGCGATGATCCTCTACAGTCTTTGGATGCTTTGTAATGCCTTGTGCAAGATGGACTGCCCGATTTGACAGAGAAGAGGCCTTTATTCCTTTTGAATATGCAATTTCGAAGAAAAACACGCTTGGTATTCGAAAATTCCCTTTCGTTTGAATTTGCCCAGGAATAGGGGGTGGCCACCTTGTGGAATGGTTACTTGGAAATACTGTGTTTAGGCATCTTGTTATTTGAGTTTCGTTGAGGTGCGAATTTTTCATGGTAGCAGACTAAGCAAACGTGCTTTATCATTTCGTACTTGGGATTAGATACTAATTGATAAACAGCGGGCCTTTTATGACAAATATCACATTTCTTCTGGGATTGTGGTGGGTCATCATCCAATGGATTTCGGTTCTCCAAAACCTTTTGACAACAATATTAACTCATTGATCAGGTATAAATATTTATTGCTTGGCCATGTTATCTGACGTAATGGGCTAAAATCTCGAAGCAATGCAGGGTGACCCCGTATTTTCTCTTTATTTCCAGAGTCACGGTGAAAAATATCTGTAATGCCTTATCCGTGATAGGAGAAAAAAAAGTGTGATGTCCATTGAAAAGAACCAAAGGATCGAAAAAATAACATCTGATACGAATGTACTTGAGAAATTTGGAAAGTATCTGAGAATGAGATATAATAGTTTGAGGAGAAGGACCACAAAAACCCTAGCCAGTTTCTGGATGGGAGATATTACCACAGGAGGGATAGCAACGCATTTTTATTGCCCTGTATTGGATGAACTAAAGAACTTTTTGGACTTTTTGGGGCTGCCTGAAGAAACTTTGGGAATCTAAACAAAAGCTCCTTAAAATTCTACGAAAATTACTATATTAAAGATGATATGACGATAGATTAATTTGATATAATGATCTGGATGTTTGAAAGCCTCCATCAAAAGAGAAAACACTAAAGAAGAATATGTCAAAAACTATTTAAATCTCGTGTAGAGTATTTAGTAAAGTCTCCTTTGGGAAGTCCATCTCTTCTCTAAGAGGGATTTTACTCGTCAATTCTCTATAAATGAATTTCAGATAAGTGTACAATAAAAATATTCGAATTCATCCAGCTATTCTTTTAGAAATGTTAACTTCATAACTTTTTGAGGACTATTACCACTCAAATTCTAATCTCAAATCTTAAGACTGATCTGTTTCGACATGAGGGGAATTAAGTGCTGAAAAGAATCTTTAAAATAATCGTCGTAGGAGATGGCGCTGTAGGTAAAACTTCATTAGCTAGACGTTTTACAACAGGTTCTTTTACAGAAGATTATAAAATGACGATTGGTGTTGGTTTTTTTGTGA
>JAECRX010000118.1 GCA_016292335.1 Candidatus Sifarchaeum subterraneum
CAGGAGAACCATGTGCGAGAATATTTACTAAGCTTGCACCTGAACTGAGTGAAGAAAGAAGATTATTTTTTGTAAGATTATAATAACCACCATAACTAGACGTTGACTCATATAGTCTAATTATATCTATGGAATTAGGAAATTCCGACGCAGCTCTGTCTTTTGCTTTTGCTCCGTCAAGATCTCTTGAAATTGCTCCCCCAGCTAGGTAAAGGATAGCTCCAATAAAAATAGCGGTTTTTCCCCAATTTCCTTCAGGAGGGTTCTTTTCGTAATCAAGAATCTTATTTATCATTGTCTCTAATTCGTTTCTTGAACCTGCAGGCAATCTTCCTACGAAGACTTCTGTTTCCCAATCAATTTCATCATTATAACTCAGATCACTCCTCTCGCCGAAAATTCCATCATTATCATCATCAAATGTGCCGTTCAGTGCTGAATAGTAATAATCTATTGGTTTTGAATATGGATCAAAGCCCCAGCCTTCCGCGGTATCGGGATTATAGATATATCGCGGGGGTATTACATCCACATCTCCGGCCAACAGAACCCATTTTACACCTTCATCATACTTATTTTTAATAAAATTCCTTATTTTTTCCTGTAAATCTCTTCCATCATAATTTTGGCTAATTTCTTCAGTAGAAAATACTTCTGCAGGTATTCTTTTGTCAGTCTTCCATTCAGCCAAAGGTTGTACGATATTCATCCAGTCTTTTCCAGTAATAATTACATATTCTGGGTTGATGGGATTATCTTCCCCTAAAACCTGCGAATCAGTAAAAATGGGGCCAGAACCTATTAATAAAATTAAAAGAAGTGCTAAAGTGCAAATGTGGTTAAAATGCAATTTCTTCAGAGAATTGCCAAGGTTTTGCAACACCATATTTACTCATCTCGATAGAGATGTAACGTCATATTAATCTTTTGTTCAATTCAACTCCCAATTTAACCTGAGTGCAGTTAATTACTTTTAATCAAATCTTAAAGTCCAGCAAGACTCAGTTATAGTTAAATAGACGATCTTATGGTTTATTTAAATTAAACCAGGCTGTTCCTTGCTTGATAAATTGACAAATGCTAATAGCAAAAATTCAAGAGAAGAAAACCTAAGATGAGCTTATCCATATAGATCAAGCTTTAGGTGTAATACGAAATTTGATGGTAAATAAGAAATGTGAATAATTCTTAAAAATGCCTAAAAATAAACCTTTTTATTCCTTGGATATTCTTATTTCCTTGAACTATTGACCAGATCTTCTTAATTAAAGAAAGTTGAGGTAGATGTAGTGGAAAATCAGGAAGCATTAATTGAAAGGCTGGATAACTCTGAATCTTTTTCAGACATGTTTGAAATAGTTGAAGAAGTTGTAAAAGAAACTTTCAACGCCCATCGGGCTGGTTTGATGCTAGGATTGGCAGAAATGGGAGCCCGGGGAAACTACTTTATTGGGGCTTTTTATCCGGTTGGAAGCAACATTATCGTCTTGAATAAGACTCCATTGAGAAGAATCCGTGAAAATCATGATTCTCAAGTCTATAAATCTTATTGTTTTCACTTACTGCTTCATGAATATCTGCACTCCTTGGGAGTATTAAATGAAAGGCTAGTCCGTAGAATGACCTATCAAGTTTCTTTCAAAAGCTTTGGAAGCGACCACCCAGCCACAGAAATCGCTAAAAAAGGAATTGGTTCATTATTTCCTTTTGTCACTTACCCAACCCCTGACTATCCTTTTGAGCCAGATAGGGAAATAGAAATTGTTAGCGGCTTTGATAGACGAAATACTATGTATTTTTCATGATATCAACATATATTCGAAAAGATACAAGAATCTCGCTTCCTCAAGGGATCAGGGGTCATATCTGGAAACTTAATACTCCAAAAAAAAGAGAATTGCTCACCCATTTGATGGTTCCTTAGAACCTATCTATTGAGTGCACAACTTGCTTCTCATTCATCTTTTTTAAGAAAGGGCAACGCAACAACTGAAATCGCAATGACAGTAATAGTACCTAGACAGAAACCTGCCTCGATTTTTATTAACTTAATGTGAATGTCTATAGATGAAGTACCCCAGTTGACAAAACAGAATCGCCACTCTCCATCTGCTGGAACTGTCCAATCAACTGAGTCTGAAGTTGAATCCATTTTATGTACAACTAGAGTAGCCTGACTTCTAGTATTTGCTTTCGTCCATAAATCATAATTCGATTTATCACAAATGAAAAAATCAATGACTGCACCTGCAGTTTTGACGTTCCATTCAACATGATACTCGTCATTGGCTTTTAGATCATCATATAGATAATAGACAGTCTCCGCATTGATCGTTACATCTTCATCAGATATTGTTTTATCTGCTAAACCGACAAATGCTAGGTTACCGAGTAGAAACAGTACTAAGGCGAAAAGCAGCATAACCTTTGTCTTTTTATTGAAGTTCAGCTATTTTTCCTCCATTTTTTTTGGATTTTGCTTTAATTTTCTAGAATATAAAATTCATTCATCATTCATTTTGAATAAAAAAGAAAAGTTTTAGAAGAGACTATAGACTCTCCTTATTCATTTTACAATCGAAAATAATAAAAGGAAAGTTTTATTACGTTCAAAGGTGCCAGAAGCGGCTTTCACCACCATTATTTTGAAAACAGATTTATAAAACTGTGATAAAATCTGTCTTCAACATAGTGAAAAAGAAAGCTTATGTAACGTTGATGCCTTTTTTTGCTAATCTTTCTTTCACATGGGGGTAAAAAATCAATTCCTCCTCTTCTAAAGAGTTCAGGAGGTTGGAGTTAATACCGTACAGCAATTTGACTATATTTTCTTTCTCCTCATTAGTTAGCAGAGTAATAACGATGGATGGGTGAAAACGCACCTTATGATCTATCAGATATTCTATAGCCTTCAATGGGTACCAAAAAACCTTCTTATCCGCACCAGTAATTAGTTCAAATCGTTCTGGTGTTCCTGCCTTAAGACTTATGCGTACATGTAGTTTTGGAAATCTTGATAGCTCCTCAACATATCTTTCGTCTGCACCGAGTAAAATTCCATTGGTTTCCAAAATGAAAGTATAAGTCGAATCGCTGACAATTTCAAGTAATTCTAATAAATGTTGTCTGCCAATTGTAGGCTCGGCTCCAGAAACTCGGAGACGATGAAAATTATTCTTCTTAGCAATTTTATCCAACCGTTCGAAAACCTGTTTGGGAGAATAAAATGATCCAACTTTCTCGGGATGTTCAAGTGGATACTTGACCCAGCAAAAAGCACACCTCAAACAACAAGAAAC
>JAECRX010000119.1 GCA_016292335.1 Candidatus Sifarchaeum subterraneum
GCAATATTTACGTTATTCCCTTCCTTCGCTGAAGTTTCATAAAACGGTAAATTCTTTCCCTGTCCATACTCTTGTCCTTCGTCACTTGAGACCTTCTTCTGATCTATTAAGTCAACTTTGTTTCCTACAAGTTGCGCTGGGATATCACCACATTTACTTTTTACCTCTGCCATCCATTTATCCAAATTAAGAAATGATTGTCTGTTTGTAATATCGTAAACGTAGAGGCAACCCATTGCTCCTTTGTAATAAAGGGGACGGATGTAAGAGAATCTTTCTTGGCCGCCTGTATCCCATATTTGAAGTTTCACTTTCTTACCGTCAGTATGGACCGTCTTAACAGAAAAGTCAACACCAATTGTCATCTTATAAGATTCACGAAATGTTCCTGTTGCAAAGCGAATTGTTAGGGCAGTTTTTCCGACGGTCCCATCTCCAACAACAATAACTTTGAAGAGGTAATCGAAATCACTCATTTTTTGGCACCGAGATTCGTTTAATCTAAGATACGTTCTGGAAATATTCTGTAAATTTTACTTGCTTAAAATATTTTAATTCATCTTAAATAAGTCTTTACTAATGTTAATCACAATAAGTATGTGTCTTCTTATTCATATATTAATCAATAGATATTTGCTCTCATGGCAGTGACTTCAAGGTTTTTTTTTCTAATCATCTTAACACATATTTCAGGCATTTTCTTTCCTTTTTATCATGCGAAGTTTGACATGACCGCTCTTCTTCTTATTTTTATTCAGTTCATTTTGAAATTCATCAATTCATTTCCGTGATCATATATATACCATTTTCGTGAGTAGCAAATACTAGATTTGTTTTTTTGATCCCATTTTAGTATGGAGTAGTTATCTAGAGATTTGTAAAGAAATTAATCACAATTGGCTATAATTAATTAAAAATGTGGAGAAAATAGGTTTGAAATTTGGATTTCGAACCTTAATTTCCTCATAAAGAGAGTACAATTGTTGTCGTTTCTTTTGGGAGATCTTCTTTAGTTATTGTGGTTGATGAAGCGCCAATCGTCTTTATATTTTCTTTTCCACTAATATAATCGTCGACAGTGCTTAGAGCATCAAAAATAGACGCCATTCCAGGAGCTTTATAATGCATTGGAAAGACAACTTTTGGATTCAGTTTAGAAACAATCGATGTTGCAACATCTGGACCAATTGTAAAGAAGCCTCCAACAGGAATAAATATGACATCTATTTCACCTATTTGTTTGATTTCTTCGCTGCTTAGATCATGTCCCAAATCTCCTACATGACAAAAACTGATGCCGTCAATCATAAACACATAAATACTATTTGTTCCTCTTTTTCCCCCTTTCTCCTCATCATGAAAAGTTGCGATTCCTTTGACAGGAATCCCTTTGAAAGTTTTTTCACCTACAAATTCTTTTTCCACTACTCCATCTTTTGCTTTTACTGGTTTATGATGATCGTGGTCACCGTGGCCGTGTGAACATAGAACTAGGTCTGCTTCAGCTTTAGGAATTGGAAGACCAACCATTCCTCCAAAAGGATCAGTTACTACCGTTACATTTTCTCCTCTAAGTTCAAAACAAGCATGTCCATGCCAAATTATCTCTACCAAAAAAATTCGCCCTCCAATTAAATTTTCATTTATATTTACGTTTAGTCAATTCAGAATATAATACTTCACATTCTTTTTAGCTGATATTGGATTGCCGACTTCTTTTTTTGAAGTGAAGAAAAATGTTAGCCACCCCACATCTACCGAGAAATATCCGTTTCCACCTTAATAAATATTCCGTTGGCCGCATGTTTGGCACTGTGAGCATGGATTTCCTCCAGAAATTTTCATCTTCAGCCTTAAAATGTTGAGAGTAAAAGTTAAAAGAATTATTTTTAAGACAAACTCGCAAAACATGTCATCGTATTACAATTTCAATCTAAATTCCAAGAAGAGAAAATTTAGGAGGTGAATAGTTGGGAAACATCCGTTCCGATCATATTAAGAGAATTGCCCGGAAAATTGTTTCTCTTTATCGGAAACAATTGACCACTGATTTTGAAGAAAATAAGAAAATCATCGATGAAATTGCTGAGATTAAATCAAAGAAGCTTAGAAACCGCATAGCAGGTTATGTTACAACTTTAATAGCACAAGAAGAGAAGGGAGCAAGATCACCAACCGCATAAAAAAATATACTGCAGAACATGCTCGGATTTTTTATATGTCCTTGTTTTTAGAGCTTTCACATCTTGTTTTAAATTTTCTTGTTTTTCCATGAAGAAGAAAAATTTTTAGAATTTCTTTTTAAGGATATTTCTTCCATTTATTTTTCATGCTGGAGGTCTCGATATATGAGTAGAACTTTACCGACCGGAAAAATTCCCCCTGCTGTATTAAGCGATATAGTCTTTAAATATCTTGGCGTCGAAAATCCTAGAATTTTGGTAGGTCCAACAATTGGAGAAGATGCTGCAGTCATACAGATGGATGACAGAGTCGTTGTGGCCGCCACAGATCCAATAACTGGTGCTGTCGAAAACATCGGTTGGTTTGCAGTTCATATTAATGCAAATGATATTGCAATTATGGGAGCTAAACCTCTTTTTTATTTAGTTTCGATACTATTGCCTGATTTTGCTGATGAAGATATGATACGCACAATTATGGCGGATACAGATCGTGCCGCAAAATATCTTGGAATAAGTATATTAGGGGGGCATACTGAAGTAACTCCCGATATAAACAGGCCTATCCTTGCTGGCTTTATGATAGGAGAAACATCGATTGACAAGTATGTAACATCGAAGGGAGCACACCCGGGAGATAAAATAATTCTTACCAAAGGTGCCGGAATAGAAGGAACGTCCATTTTGGCAACAGATAGAGCCGAGATTTTGAGGAAATTTTTAAGCGAAGAAACCATAAGCAATGCCCAAAGTCTCATAGAAAAAATTAGTGTTGTAAAAGATTGTCTTATAGCCATCGATTCAGGAGGGGTTTCAGCCATGCATGACCCCACAGAGGGAGGGGTTGCTGGAGGAATTCATGAATTGGCTGATGCATCAAATGTGGGCTTTATAATTGATGAAACAAAAATTCCCATTCTAGAGGAAACAGAATTAATTTGTAAGATTTTCAAAATAGA
>JAECRX010000120.1 GCA_016292335.1 Candidatus Sifarchaeum subterraneum
GTCTCCTAAAAAAGTTTTTGAATGTCTTGTCAACTCTTCTCAATACATCTTGAAGTACTTGTGAATGAACCGCTCTCAAAAAGAGATTGGTCTTTTTGTCTTCTTTCAGTTGATCAGCTTGATCGTAATAGGTAACAGCTACTCTGTTATTCTTCCATTCGTTCTTTCGTTCGGCAAGAGAATTATTATACGAAATACGACATGTAGTAAGCCATTGAGTGAAAATATTCTCTTGTTGTTTTGTAGGATACAGTCTGAATTTGAAAGTTCTTGTAATCAAGTGAATTACCAGTTACTACACTACCGCAATTCATCCCCACCCTCTCGGATGGGGTCTTCTTGTGAAGTTTGATAAAGTTCAGGATTCAACCAAGGGACAAGAGCAGCAAGGACAGCCTGCTTCGTTAAAGCTTTTCTATCTAAAAACATTTTTGTCAAAAAACCAATTGCTCCATGTTTTCTACCTAATTCTGGAATCCCGGTGTAATCGCTCATTAAAGCACCTACAGATTTACCTTCTTTGACACCTTCAATTATTGTCTCTGGATAAGCAAAACCAGACCCATAGCCGATCGAGAATTTGTATAAATGATTCATAATTACACAAACTTGAATGTCAACGAAAGGTGGATGACATAAATTTCTTGCCTGCTTATGAAGAGTTCCTTCTATATCTATTTTAGCGATACCCGCTTCTATTCCTATGCCGAAATCAGCAGATGTTTCATAATGTCTTATAAATCTTTCAATTGAATTTTTTGCTCTATTGTATGCTCCAGAAATTATTTGATTCAAGGAAAATGGTTGAGAAGGCACTTCTGGATCGATACTCATTTGGAATACTCTAACCCCCTCGAAAAATTCTTGGAAAATTTCTTTAGATGCCTGAATTTTTACCGGATTGTTACTCCCCACAACAATCTGCATAAAGGAAACTCTCCTCTTTTCAAAATGATCTCTTTTTTCATTTTGAAAATTTTTAGAATATCAAAATGTAAATTTTTTGAGAACAGAAATTCATTCCCTAGGTGGAAAGACAATAGGTATTGTACTAATAGAAATTTATTTAAAGTAAAAAAGGTTGCTAAATCGTGACATCTACTTTTGATTTCCGATCAAATTTTCGTAAAATTTCGTAAAACCAATCAACCAACTATTTTATCCATCGATAATCAATATACGGAGTTACCGACGGAAGGTGGAACAAGTGAATCTAATGGATCCAATCTACCGAATCTATAAATGGATTTTATGGCGTTCGATCAAAAAAAAGGAAATGCCCCAACACATTGGAGTGATAATTGATGGAAATCGACGATTTGCAAAAGAAAAAGGATTGAACGCATGGGATGGACACAAGATCGGTGCACAAAAAATTAATGACGTCCTTGACTGGTGCTGGGAAGCAGGAATAAAAGTTGTGACGATTTACTCATTTAGTACTGAAAACTTCGATAGACCAGAAAAAGAAGTTAAAGAAATTATGAAAATTGCCAAAGCAAAATTCGAGGAAATACTTGAGGACATGCGTATCCATCAACACAAAGTAAGAGTCAAGGCAATTGGAAGATTGTATCTGCTTCCTGATAGCGTAAAGGAAGCGATTCAAAAAGCAGAAGAGTCTACAGAGGATTATGATCAACACTTTTTGAATGTGGCAATCGGATATGGAGGACGAGCAGAAATAGTAGATGCTTTCAAAAAAATTGCAAAAGAAGTCTTGTCTGGTCAAATGACACCCGAAGAAATCAACGAGGGGGTCATTGCAACTAATCTTTACACAGCCGGGTTGCCTGATCCAGATTTAATCATTAGAACGAGTGGTGAGGAACGCTTAAGTGGTTTTCTCTTATGGCAAGCGGCTTATTCTGAATTGTTCTTTTGTGATGTATATTGGCCAGATTTCAGAAAAATAGATTTGCTTAGAGCTATCCGAACCTTCCAACGTCGAGCTCGAAGATTTGGCCAATGAGTTATATCCTTTATTAGAAGTCTTTATTTCTGCCCTGTTGTTATCCCAAACCACCTCTACCTCTTCAATGAATAAAAAAAGTTTTTAAATATTCTTTTTAGTAATTTCACAAACTTATTTACTTCTTTTGACTTGTATTTCTTTTATAATAATGCTTCAAGCTTCTCTTCAAGTATTTTTTTATTTTCTCTTTTTGTAAAACGTTGTGAAATTCGTGAGTTGAGAACTCAAGAGCTCTTTCATTGTATTTTCCTTTTCATTTTTTTCTGCAAAAAATCTTTTATACCCACTAAAGTACTGTCAAAATATTAGGGTAGTAATCTGAAAAATACAATTCTGAAAAATAGTGAGTTTGCGGTAGCATTCATAATATCATTTATGGAACTTATGTTGTCTATTTAATTCTATGTATGTCGAGCGTGAACTTAATGCTCAAACGAGTAGGCAGGATAATCAAAGGAATAAGAAAGAAAGAAGAAAGACCCAATCTGGGACTTTTAATCGATGGCCCAAATTTTCTTAAAAGTATCTGGCAGGATTTGGGCAAAATAAAAGAGATTCTAGAAGAAATTGGTGATTTAAAGGTAGCCAAAACTCTGACTGATCAGAATTTGCCAGATGAAGTAATAGAAACTATTAAGGACTATGGCTTCAGCCCAATTATCGTTCAGGCAGATGCTGATATTTATCTTGCTCTAGAGGCAATGGAGCTCATTTTTAGCGATTTGTTGGATATAATCGCATTAGCCACAACCGATACAAATTTTTTTCCAATTATGGCTCGTGCCAGAGAATTAGGAAAAGAAACAGCTGTTTTAGGAGGAAAGGATCTCAGTGATTCATTAAAAAACGTTGCCGATTACGTTGTGGAAATCTTCGATGAGGAGGAGGAAGAAGAGGCGGAATAAGTTTATAACATTTCTTGTCCTCTGCGAGTCATCCGAAAACCATCTTAAATGTTGGACTCTCATTGATGGCTCGTCTCATACACAAGAACATACCATGAGAGAGATATTTCCCGAGAACCACTTCCCTTGAGTGGCTCTTTTTTAGTTTTCGCCACTATCATACTGCTACAGAAGAAGGACCACCCTTTTTAACATTTCCTTATTTTTCAAACAAAAAATCGCTGATAAAAAAGGGGTAAAGAAAATTTAGGTTTGATGCGGGGGATGGGAGTTCCGTACTAGAGAAGTTCACTCTGAGTATTCGAACCCACGCAGGCCTACGCCACAGGAGCCTCAGTCTCGCACACATGGACTTTATCTTTCCATATGTCCTGCTCCTCTTATCCCAAGACCTCTTATCTTAAGATCCTAGGTTTGACCAGAGTTCCGTGCTAACAATCTGTGTTAACCAGACTGTTCGTCAACTCGGACACCCCCGCACTGAGAAATATACGAGTGCCTACTTATTTCCTTTTTCTTCTTTATATTTTCTAATTTTAATCTTTCTGATGTTATTATTTTATTTTTAACCTAACTTTTATGTTTTAATCTATTATTTTAAGTTAAAGTCACGTGAAATATAGTGAATAAAAAAATAACTACAAGGGATCTAATTTGTCAAAAATAAATTTGAAAAAGATCGTTGGCATGTCTGTAGTTAGTGGCAAGGGTGAAAAAATGGGTGTTGTTTCGGATTTTATCATTGACAAGAAAACAGGAAAACTTATTGCCTTTAATCTCAAACCGAGCAGGTCTCAAATTGCAAAAAAATTACCAAAAAATAAAGATGGGACGATTTCGCTCCCATCTCAGATTATAGAATCTTTGAAAACTACTATTGTCATGAACGAGAAAAAATTAAAGATTCTTTTACTAAAAAAAAGACTAAAATCATGAGATTTATCGTCCTCTGCGGCTCATCCGAAAACTATCTTAAGCGTTGGACTCTCATTGATGGTTCGTCTCATGCACAAGAACGTACTGTGAATGGTATATTCACAGTATTCCGTTGTTACTTACTGACTCCATGAGCAATAAAAGAAGCATTTCCTAATTTAAAGCAATCTAAAGAATAGATAGAAAATTTTTTCAAACGAAATGAAGGTAAAAAGAATAAAAAGGCTGTTTTAGATCTTTTATTCAAAAAAGTGAGTTAGGAGAATTCGATAAAGAAAAAGGGGTGATAAATAAGAGAAAAGATGAAAATTGAAGAGATTAATAGGGATATAGGTGATATCATAATTTTATTTTAGAATTAGGGGGATGCATTAATCATGGGCTACTTGCTTTTTCTTCTATATATTTATCATAGATTTTTTGAACTCGTTCTGCGATTAAAGGAGATTCTTCCCCTCCAGTGACACCATCCTCACTTACTTTGATTTTGTTCATCACCCAGATGACCCCTGCATCCTCAAAAAGTTGAACTTCTGGAAATATATTTCCTAACTCTTTGGCTAAACCCTGCAAATCAAAAGGTTCTTCAGATTCGATAATCTCAATTACGCTATTGCCATTGATTAGGATCTTACGATAAAAATTTCCCTCAGAATCTTTTGCGTTAATAAGACAAATACTAAGTGTATCTGGATGAAATCCTTTTAAACGGCCAGTTAAAACTCTATTGTCGGCTACTCTTATAGTGACTAATCGCTCTATGAGACTTGTAAATTCTTTGAAAAAACTTCGTCCCAACGCAGTACTCAACATTTTTGCCTCCGCTGACGTACGTTATCTTTTATTCTTTTTTACTTTTTCCTTTTTAATAATTTGGCGTTTTGTCCTTAAATAAAAGATGGATGTTCTTCTTTCGTTTTACTGAATGTTTTTAAGTAAAAAGGATGTTTTTAGGTATAAATGTGTATGGACAAATTCCGCAATTTTTATTATACTATTTTTGTTTGAACAGTGCTTTCGAGTAAATAGTTCAATGGTAGGGGTAATGGAAAGTTTAGGCAGGTGCCGACAAAAGAAAAACAAGGTGCAAAATACTTAACTAGAGTCTTCTATAGAAAACATAGATAAAGGTTTGAAAAAGAAGTTGGATAGGGAAAAAATGGCTCGACGAAAAAGAAGGAAAACTACCAAGAGACCAAAAAGAACTTTCCCGAAGGTCTTCCTTTGCCCTAAGTGTGGGAAAAGAAGTATTAGGGTCAAAGTCTTAAAAGAAAAAGGATCAGCAGATATTCAATGTGGATCTTGTAAATTATCAGAGTCAGTTAGAGCACACATATTGACAGACCCAATAGATGCGTATCATGAATTTCTGGATAATTACTCCAAAACTCACTGAATTTTTTATTCATGTGTCTTATGACTCAACAGAAATTGGTTGGACTATTCTTCCTAATCGTGTTAGGCATTCATAAGAGGAGGAACCGAAAAAAAGGGAGTCAAATCGAGCGGTAAGATGAATAGAGAAAAGGGAAAATCAATAGAAGAGAAGTGGGGGGGTGGAAGCAACAGGAAAAAAGGAATTCAGATAACGGAGGCTCCTGAACCAGCAACTGATGGGACTCCCGTCTCATTACCGGGCTTTAGAAAAATTTTTGAGTTACCAGACAGCTTCCTTTCCATAGTAATAATTTAAAAAGACTTTTTTCATAGTATTATTACCCTAATTGGACAGTCCCATTAAATTTGTATTTAAGGGAAGGATGATATGTTCCGCCATGTCATTAAGTCTAAGAATGCTTCTTGAGGTCTACTTACTACTTTTCTACTGTTTAACCCCTCCATCTATCTTTAAAAACAAGGAGGTTAGGTTATGGCTATTTCCAAGAATGAATTAAAAAAATTATTTAATAGGGATTCTTATGAAGTAACAATTTTTAAGGAAAACGGTTACGAAAGGAGAAAATGCAAAGTTTGTGGAGATTACTTTTGGACAATTGAGGAGACTGACATTTGTGGTGACACAAAATGTGTTGGAGGATATAAATTTATAGGACAAACATTAAATGGTGAATGGGATTTCAATGAAGCAATTAACCGGTGGTGCGGCTTTTTTGAGAGGCACGGCCACACAAGAATAGTTGAATATCCAGTTGTTTCCCGATGGAGATCTGATATGTATTTTACCATAGCTTCAATAGCTGATTTTCAACCATGGGTTCTCAATGGCACAATTCCGCCACCTGCTAATCCTTTAGTTGTTCCTCAGCCGTGTATCCGCTTCAACGATACCGACAACATAGGCCGTAGTGGCCGTCACCTTTCTTGCTTCACTATGGGAGGCCAACATAGCTTCAATTCGGAAAAACAGAACCTGAAGGGTTATTGGATGGACGGCTGCATGGAGTTGAATTTTAAATTTCTTACAGAAGAATTGAGGTTAAAACCCAAAGAAATATCTTACCGAGAAGATATTTGGGCTGGAGGAGGAAACTTCGGTCCTTGCATTGAAGCTTTCGCACGAGGGCTTGAGATTGTTAATAACGTCTTCATGCAATATGTAATTCTTCCAGATGGCTCCTATGAGGAAATGGAAATGCAAGTGATTGATGTAGGTTGGGGTTTAGAACGAGTGGCATGGTTTTCCCAAGGGACGCCAACCGTTTACGAAGCGACTTTTGGCCCTGTACTTGATTACATGAAGAAACAAACCGCTTTGAGTGTCGATCCCGCCTTTCTAAAAGAATATTCATTAGTTGCAGGCCTTCTAAATGTTGATGAAGTTGAAGATATCGAGGAAGCAAGAAAGAACGTAGCAAATATGTTGAACATAAGTGCAGAAGATTTGTCGAAAACATTGGGACCATTAGAAGCTCTATACGCTATTGCCGATCATATGCGAACTTTAGTTTTTGCCACCGCAGACGGGGCAATACCTTCAAACATTGGCGGTGGATATAACCTACGTGTGATTTTTCGACGTGCATTAGGCTTAAAAGATCTATATAACCTTGAGAATCTAGACTTATTAGAGGTATGTTATCGGCACATCGATTACTTGAGAAGAACATATCCACGGGTTGAAAAAGCTAAGGGAGCCATTGATGATATTATAGAAGTAGAAACTAACCGCTATTATGATACATTAAAACGAGGAAAACGATATGTAAAAAGCCTTTTAGAAAAAAAGGAGCGTATAGATACCGAAACTTTAATAGAGCTTTATGAATCACGTGGAGTCCCCCCAGAAATGATCAAAGAAATTGCAGATGAACTTGGATGTACTTTTAAAGTTCCTGGAGATTTTTATGTTATATTAGATGAAAAAAGACAACAAGCTACAAGAATTGAACCGGAACCTGTCGAAGTTTTAATTGAGGGAATTGAAGCTCTACCTCCTACACAGTTACTATATTATAGTGACCCATATGCTACGACTTTTGAAGCAAAATTGTTGAAAATAATCGATGATCGCATACTCATCCTCGGTAAAACATTATTTTATCCTACTGGCGGTGGCCAAATTCATGATGAAGGAAAAATTGATGATTTGAAAGTAATAAAAGTGGACATGATAGGAAATAACATTATTATACACGAAGTTGAAGGTGATACCTCCTATCTGAAACCAGGAGACATTGTAAGAGGAGAAATTGACCAGGACCGAAGATTAGCATTGATGAGGCATCATACTGCAACACATATCGTAAATGCCGCGGCGAGAATGGTACTTGGTAATCATGTGTGGCAAAGTGGTGCTGAAAAACGTGTTGGCCAATCTAGATTGGATATTTCTCACTTCAAATCAGTTTCCAAAGATGAATTGAACGAAATTGAAAAGATTACCAATCAAATTGTAATGAAAAACCTTCCCGTCCACACTGAGTGGATGGAAAGATCTGGCGCTGAGAAGAAATACGGCTTTTCTATCTATCAGGGGGGGGTCGTACCTGGCAAAGAAATTAGAATTGTTGATGTAGAAGAAACGGATGTAGAAGCGTGTGGAGGAACACATTTACGCTTTACTGGCGAATGTGGACCTATAAAAATGCTTAGTGCAAAAAGAATTCAAGATGGTGTTGTTAGACTAGAATATACCGTTGGAGAACCAGCTGTAAAATTTATCCAAAATCAAGAGGCATTGCTCGATGAAACTGCGAAAATTTTCAATGTTGGGATCTCAGAAACATCAAAAACTGTTAAACGCTTTTTTGAAGAATGGAAACAACAAAGGAAAGAAATTGAGCATCTCAAAACTGAAATAGCAATGGTAATCGCAGATAGTTTGAAATCTGAATTTACAGAAGTTAATAACCTAAAAGTTATATCTAAGGTTTTAAGGAACAGAGAATCAGAAGATCTTATCAAAATCGGTAATATACTTTGTGAAGATCCAAAAACTGTCGCCGTGCTTTGCACCACAAATGAATCAGCCGAAGTAGTAGTTATGACAGGATCAGATGCACAAAAAGAGGGTGTTCATGCTGGTAAAATCGCAAAAAATATTTCAAAACAACTTGGCGGTGATGGAGGTGGAAAACCAGACCTAGGACAAGGTGGTGGTCCCAACGTTGATATAGCAGAAAATGTCTTGGAGAATGTGATTGATCTTATCAAGGTCACTAAATAAGTTCCAGAGATTTCTTCTTTAATTTACTTTTTTAAATGCTCCCGATCCTTCCCCTCTTTACTTTTTAAGTAAATTATGATTTAGAGTCTATCCGTAAAAATTGATGGGAATAGATAAAAAATATATAAAAAACCGTTTGGAAGTTTTGGTTCCAAAAAATGCAACAGTTTTTTATAGATAATGAACTTCACAATCTCATGGAAATAATAGACAGAATGGCCTTGAGCTGGAAACAGTATTCTGATATTGAAGATTACAAACTCTCAGGATATAATCCTTCAGAAATAA
>JAECRX010000121.1 GCA_016292335.1 Candidatus Sifarchaeum subterraneum
AATTTTTTTGCCATTTTTTTCATATATTTTCCTCCAATTAATCTCAAATTGCTTCAGATAGAAGAAAATAAACATTATGTTTCTTAATATTTTTTGCTCAGAGTGACATGAACTGGAATTTTTTATAAGTTGGCCATAAAAGTGTTATCGAAAAAAATAAGATTCATGATAGAATTCCCACACAAGAAACTTTACTCCATAGAATGAGCGAATTAAATGTTCTTCTTACATCCTAGTTGAATGTAGGTAGCTCAATTTTTTGGTATAGCATACCTATTTTCCTTCTACGTCATATGGCCTCAATTTAAGGACACTCCTCAAGACAAAAAAGGAGGAAGAAAAACTGGATATTGAAAAGTGGTACATAACAAAGTTATCGAAAGATCCACTACGCAAACAGATTCAAACTTTGAAAGACAAAAAGATCCTCATCATGGGTGGATGTGGTCAAGTTGGATCGCATATTGCAGCTTTGTGTTATGGCTGGCATATCGATAACTTGACTTTTAATGACAATTTGATTCTTGGTACGCCAGAAAACTTGCCATTTCCTTTGAGAAACAATCTGGATACTCGTTTACACCTTGATTTCGTAAGAAATCCACCTGAAGCGCCTGATATTTTGATTTTCGTGGGAGGACGTTCTAGTGCCCCTCATTTTGATGATACACTAAAAAATGTGAATGAAGAATTACAAACATGGTTTAATATCTTGAATTGGTGTAAAGATAACAATATCCGACTAATCTTCGCATCTACATCGTCGCTCTGCAAAATTAGGCCATCAGTGGAGACTCAGATGGCGTGGCCAGGAAGTGAGTACGAGCTTACCAAGTTGTGCATGGAGCAATCTGCAATTCTACGGGCGCTTCGTGATGAACTAGTTGTCCAGATATGCAGATTCTTCTCTGTCTATGGACTGACAGAGCAACACAAAGGCAACTTTGGGAATTTGTACTCTCAACTGCTCTGGCACGGGTTCCATAACAAACCATTTGAGCTTTGGGGGCAAAATGGTGTATTTGAGCCAGGTGAACAGACTCGGGATACAATTTACGCTCCAGAAGTAGCCAGAGCAGTTTTGTATCTTCTGACGCTGCCCGATCCCAAACCAACACTAGATGATATTAGTACTTTACTTTACAACGTGGGACAGGGACATCCAATCTCTGTTAACACGATGATAGAGCATGTAGAGGCACTACTCGGTAAAAAGCTGCGAATCGTCACGAAGGAAGTTCCAATTAAAAATTACGTCGTTCACACGTGGGGTGATCCTTCTAAGCTTATCAAGAGTGGCTTTGTGCCCATCTTCCAGGATAACTTACAAAACTTGAGATTCACTAAGTACTGCTTGGAAGACATTTCAAGGTACTGGGACGTGGTTGAAGCAATTAGAGAACAATGCAAGCCATAGAAAATCTCACCTTTTAGGAGCAGTTTCTGGACCCTAAGCAATCTTAATGGGATATTTCCCATATTCCATGCCCGTCCTTACCATGGCGAGACAGTTTTCTATCTTGCAATGAGTATACCAGGAATTGCTACTGCATAAGACAAAGCCTCCACCAGGTGCAGCCTTTCTTATACACTCCTTCGTTTCTTCAACGATTTCTGGGATACTCTTTAATGCAAGGTTGTCAACGGAAACGTTACCCATTAAGAAGATCTTGCTGCCGTATTTCTCCTTAACTTCCCCAATATCCACTCCAGCACTCGGGTCTAAAGAATGAACACCATCTACCCGTGCTATGTCAACTAGGCCATCTAGGATTAACCTCACGTCTCCATCGGTGTGCTTCACATATTTAATACCCGCCTTATGTGCTGCTTCCACCTGTCGACGTAACTCTGGAAAGTAGATCTCGTTGAAGATCTTCGGGTTCAAAAGTGGTCCATCTCTATGTGCCAAATCTCCAGCACTGAAGACTAGGTCGCACCCCAATTCACCATAGATTTTTATGGCTTCGCAATTATAATCTGTATATGCCTTTACTGCTTTCTTAATGAAATCTGGGTGCTCAAGTTGTAGCCGATAAAAAATCTCAACCGGGAATACTTCAAAAAGTGTGGCAAACGGCTCTCTAAGAAGTCCTGCTACAGCCATATCATATTCATCAGCCAACTCGGTCATAACTTTCGCGTCCACATCTCTGCCCTCAGCATATGGGTCTGGGAAAGTTTCCGCCCATTTTTCCCAATCTTCTGTTGATTTAAGGGTTCCATACATTTGTACCCATACTCTGCATTTGGAGTCAAAAACGGTTCCTCTTGCCCACTCGTCAATGAATGTTCCATCGGGAAGAACTTTGGCCGACCAATCAGCTGGCGCATGTAATGCTACATTGGCAACAATGAAAGAAAATCCAAGTTTATCAAAGCATTTTACCAGCGTTGTTGAATTTTCTTTGAAGAGTTCTATCCTCTTTAGACCTGGTTTGTCTTCTGGTGACCAAAGTCTAGTGGGAAACATTAGTGTTTCCACGTGAAGCGGCTCTACAATTAATTCACCCATAGGAACTCTGTCTGGTTCTTCAAGCTCCATTGTTTTTAAAAAATCATCTCTTCTCTTTCCCATTCTATTCACCTCCAACCCATTTTCTAGCCAGGCCAACTGCATCAATTGCAGTTGCACCAAAGGCGTTAGCACCAATTTTTTCAGCGAATTCTTGTGAAACCGCTCTGCCGCCAACCATAATTTTTACGGTATCCCTTAGGCCTTCTCTTTTAAGCCCCTCCATCACCTTTCCCATTTCGTCCGTAACAATTGTGAGAAGCCCTGACATGCCTACAATATCGGGTTTTTTTTCTTTCACAGCTGATACAAACTTATCAGCTGGTACGTCTACCCCTAGATCTGTCACATCGAAACCCTGTGACTCAAGCATGGCGATCACAATGTCTTTGCCGATGTAATGCAAATCCCCATGCACAGTTCCTATAACAACCTTCCCTCTAGCAGGGATGCCTGCTTTTTTGAACTCTGGTTTAATCATATCATTATTTCAGCCGCTGTGCTACCAACTAAAATAAGCTCCATCAAAAAGTAATCTCCTTTCTCGTATAGTTCTCCAACCTTATCGAGTCCTCCTTTCACTGCCTCTACTATTTCGAGGGGTGTTGCCCCTTCATCTAAGGCATTTCTTGTTATATCTTTGGTTGCTTCTAATTTCTCACACTCAACTATTGCGTTTGTTAAATTTTTCAGAATTTGTTCTTTCCCCATAGTTTGTCTTCCTCCTCTAAAATTATATTATCTAGACGTTTTGAACTTTCTAATATTTTCAAAAGAGTATAGAAAAATGTTCAAATTTCCTTTTTTAAGATAAAACAGTTATGCATGCAGACAAGTTCATTGTAGACTGCGTTGTTGGATAGCAATAATTTGAATTTTTTATGATCAGCATTAGTGTATTATTAGTTAGCACATGAGGCGATACCTCTCTGAGCACCCATCGAAGTATTTAAATATTTCTTTACAGATAATTGCCACTACAATTTAAATTTTTCGTGAGTAGCATTAGCCACACATGAGGTGAATTATATTGGGTAAAGTACACATCCTCGGTGATGAGAAAAAACACTGTGGCTGGGATAAAGACCTTCCCCCCGCTATAACCATCGACCCTGGTGATACGATCATACACGAGACGCCTGAAGTCTGGGACAATATGCTTACTCCTCAATCAACAGTTGAAGATGTAACAAAATTGGATTTTGACCGTGTGCACCAACTGAGTGGACCAGTTTACATCAACGGCGCCGAACCAGGCGACGTCTTACAGATTGACATCCTCGATATCAAGCATAAAGGATGGGGTTGGCAGGCAGTTGTACCAGGATTTGGACTACTCGCAGACGAGTTTCCGGATCCCGCACTCAAAATCTTTTATTTGAAAGAGGACACCACTGAATTTATGCCTGGGATTACGATCCCACTGAGACTCCAACCTGGGGTCATGGGAGTAGCGAGTGCGCAAGTGGGAAAATTTTCAACAGTTCCTCCTGATATATGGGGCGACAATATGGACATGAGGCACTTAACCCCTGGAACAATGCTCTATTTACCGGTTCAGGTTCCAGGAGCCATCTTCTCCGTTGGAGACTGCCATGTGGCCCAAGGCGACGGCGAAATCTGTGGAACAGGTATAGAAGCGCCTTTAACTGTTACACTACGTTACGATGTAATAAAAGGTTGGACCATTCCTTCCCCTCAATTCGTTACAAAGGGACCTCTCACGGAAGGGATAGATTCCAAGGGATACTACGTCACAACTGGTATGGATTGAGATCTTAAGGAGGGAGCTAGGAAAGCGTCCCTCGCTATGATCGACCACCTAGTCAAAACCCGTTGGCTCTCACGTGTGGACGCCTACATGCTATGCAGTATAGTTGCAGACTTAAAAATCAGCGAGATAGTGGATGTGCCTAATTTTATCGTGTCAATGTACCTCCCCCTAAGTATCTTTGATTGACAATTGAGGTAAAAGCTAGGACGTTTTAATGAGTCCTCCAATCCTTTTACCAACAGAATGATCGCTGTAGCTAAGAAAAATAATCATGGACGTATAAAACTCTGGAAAGTATAGCCTTAACAACACTTCCCCTTTTTTTTTGCATACATGTGCAAGATTTTTTTCCAGTTCTTTGACGTCCACATGCATGTGCGCCTTTTTTCTGGGACTTTAGATCACTTACATACTCTTTTCATGGAAGAGTTACCCCCTTAATATTTCGGTGGTTCAAAAACAGCAATACGTTCTTCCACCCAGACTATCTTTTTTATGTAATACTTTCTCAACACCCATAAATATGCAAGTCACGAACAAATATTTCTCTGTAGATGTTGTGTTCCTAAATTTTTTTACTAAAAAAAGAGGTCGGTAACCCAATATCTATTTTTCGTCATCATAAAAAAAGCTGTGGACACAATCGCTGATTTTTTATCACAGCTCAGGCGAGAAGCCCACTTACTTGTTGAGTAGTAGTTCATGGAACCTTAAATAAACATATATTTTTGTTTACATCTACTCCAAGTATTTTTGCCACTCCAGGACATTTCGTTCTCAAAAGAAATGCAACGGGTTTATCTAAAGACTTCTTCCAGAGGCTTTTAAAGTTTGACTGCCCTTTAGAAATGATTAATCCATTCATGTTGAATTCTTCCCAGAATTCCTTTGAAACCTTTTCAACTCCAAAATAATCTGAGCCAGTTGTAATAAGTTTTGCCCTTTTATCAATGCCAACTTTTTTTGCATCAACTAGAAGAGCGTCATTTGCAATTGGTCCCTGTTTGACACAGTAAGTAATTTCGCGCATGGTTCCGTTTGAATTTGATAATTCATCTATTAATAAATTGTCAAAAGCAATCTCTCCAGCATTATCGCCAAGAATTAGGATTTTATCTACCTTTTTTAGCCACTCGTAAAGTTCTTTAGAATCATCGATCTCGAATCCTTGGTTCATCCACTCAAAAAATTCCGTTTTCAAATCATCGAGGCTAAAAATATGATGACCTGGCCCAAAATCGATCAAATTTCCAAGAATTGAAGTCAAAATAACTTTACGAAATCGTTGAAATCCTTTTTCAGAGTGTATTTTCTGAGCAACTGCAGGTAATAGGCTGAGTGCGATTTCATTGCTTTCATCCTTTAGTTCTTTATACGGATCGGCGCATCCGGTAAGTTTATAAACGTGATGAAAAATTTCGGTTGTGAAAATTGGTAAGTGAATGGTCTTTGGATCTGTCTTTGCAAGTATATCCATAATTTCTCGATACACTTGAATTTGTAACTCCTCATCATTCTCATTTGTTGTCAGTTTCAACAAGCGGTCTACAATATTGATTATACATGAATAGCATTCAGGCTTTGGTTGGATAATATTGGTTCCCTCCTGTGCTGAGTAAGAAGAAATCGTTCTTTTTTAAATATCTTTTCAAAAACCTGCCTAAAAAAATAAGCTTTTTTTGGTATTACTTTATAATATTGGAATTTTAAGAATGATCTTGCAATTATAATTTTGTTCGTTTTGGCGAAGATCATTCTAATGGGGTGGCTTTAATCAACCAATTGGGAGAGAAAAATTACCTTAATTAATCAAAAAAAAAAGAAAGGAATTGGTTTTTATACTTCTCGCATTTGCGATTAAAAACTCCTTTATGTATTCCAATTTATGGAAGTTCAAACTTACTTTTTCCAAGTGACTTTTAGTGTTTTTAGCTCCTTGACACATTCCGTAATTGCTGTTTCTACAGGGATACGCTCGATAGTCGAAGCTCCAAGAAAACCGACAGCTTCTGTACGTGCGAGGGCCTCTTTCACATCAGGATAGACCGCAATTGGGCCGCCATGAGTTATTGGAATGATATCAGGCTTAATTTTCTTTCCAACAGCGATCATTCTGTTGGTTAAATCAACTGCATCGTCCATTGTCATGATAGTTTTCGCGCCTATCGTTCCTTTCGCTGTTAAGCCCATATGGCAAGCTAAAACGTCGGCACCAGCTTCAGCTATCATCTTTGCTTCATCTTCATTGAAGCAATATCCAATCGTGAAGATATCCATTTCGTTAGCAAGTTTTATCACTGCAGCTTCTTTTGCAAAACCAAAGCCAGTTTCCTCAATGTTCGATCGGAATTTCCCATCGATCAGTCCCACAGTCGGAAAGGTCATGATTCCACTAAATCCTAGATCCACCAGTTGCTTTAGGTACGGTGGCCATACTGTGAACGGATCTGTACCGCAGATGCCTGCGATAATTGGAGTTTCTTTTATGACGGGAAAGACTTGGTAAAAGAGGTCAATAACCATTCTATTCGCGTCGCCATAGGGTAACAGGCCTGCTAGTGATCCCGCACCAGCCATCCTGAATACTCCTGAATTGTAAACCCCAATAATGTCGGCTCCTCCTGCTTCCTCGAATTTTCCAGAAATGCCTGTCCCAGCGCCTGCAAAAATAAGTGCTCTTCCAGCCTCAAGTTCCTTATGGAGTCTAGCGAGAACTTCTTGTCTTGTATATGCTTTTCCCATTTGTATTCACCTCTCATTTGGGTGATTTTATAACATAAAAATAAGTCAGTTCAATTCTTCACTATTCATTGATCTGACTTAAATAATTTTCGTGATGGCAACATCCTTAACTATAATAACAATTTCAAAGTAAGCGCTCAAAGAATCTGATGATCGAAGTA